>JBGUGW010000027.1:0-21282 GCA_045111695.1 Candidatus Cryptobacteroides sp.
GGTGCTGGTGCTCGAAAGCCTTGTATACTGACACGTTGTTGTTGCGCCAGCTGAAATGCGTCGTGGCGCCCGGCTTCACTCCGGCTCCAGTAGAGCCGGTAATGGCCGTGACCTCCACGTCCGATTTAAGCAAGCCCGCGGCTGCCAGCGGCAGCACGGCCAGCTGTATGGCCGTGGCGAAGCAGCCGGGATTGGCGAGGAGCTCCGCTCCGCGCGTCCTCTCACGGTTGATTTCGGGCAATCCGTACACGTAGCCGCAGCTCTCATCCCGGAAATCCTGGGCGAGGTCCACGACCTTCAGTCCGGCCGGCCGGGCGTTCTCAGCCCAGAAAGCCGTGCTTTTCCCATGGCCGGAACACATGAACACTACGTCGATGGCACCGAGGTCGTACTCGGCGCTGAAACGCATGTCAGTGTCGCCAAAGAGTCCGGAATGGACCTCCCACAGCCGGTTGCCGGCGTTGCTGGTCGAATGGACGAACGACAGCTCCACCTCCGGATGGTTAAGCAGGATCCGGATGAGCTCGCCGGCGGTATAGCCGGCTCCTCCTATGATACCGGCCCTGATCATTTCTCAAGCTCCTCTCCCTCGGCGGGATGGGTGAGATAATAGGCCCTGAGCGGCGTAGAGCTGACCTTGATGAAGCCCTTGGCATCCTCGCTGGTCCAGCCCTTGGCACCCTCGCCGTATTCGCCAAGCTTGTTCTTCACCAGGTCGTCGGGTGAATCGACACCGACGGTGGAGAAGCCGTAGGGACGGAGTTCCATCGTGACGGTGCCGTTGACATTGCGCTGGCTGCTCTCGAGCATGGCCTCGATATCCCTCATGACAGGCTCGAGGTACTGGCTCTCGTGCAGGAACATGCCGTACCAGTTGGCCACCTGGTCCTTCCAGTACTGCTGCCACTTGCTGAGCGTGAACTTCTCGAGGAACTTGTGGGCGGCGATGATGAGCATGGGCGCTGCGGCCTCGAAGCCGACGCGGCCCTTGATGCCAACGATGGTGTCGCCTACATGCATGTCGCGGCCGACGCCGTAAGGTGCGGCAATCTCCTCGACCTTCTGCACGGCCTTGACGCCGTCATCGAACTTCTCGCCGTTGACGCCGACCAGCACGCCGGCCTTGAACTCGAGCGCGATCTCCTCGGAGCCCTTCTTGGTCACCTGCTTGAGATATGCGCTCTCGGGCAGGCCCTGCTTGGAGTCGAGTATCTCGCCTCCGCAGATGGAAGTGCCCCAGAGACCGACGTTGTATGAATACTTGAGCTTGGTGAAATCGGCCTTGAAGCCGTTCTTGTTCAAGTAATCGACTTCCTCCTTGCGCGAGAGGTTCATGTCGCGGGTAAGGGTGATGATCTCCATGTCAGGAGCCGCTACCAGGAAAGTCATGTCAAAACGGACCTGGTCGTTGCCGGCGCCGGTCGAGCCATGGGCTATGGCCTGGGCGCCGATCTCCTTGGCGTAGCGCGCTACGGCAAGGGCCTGGAAGATGCGCTCGGAAGAGACCGAGATCGGGTATGTACCGTTGCGGAGGACATTGCCGTACACCATGTACTTGATGCTCTTCTCGTAGTACTCGCCGGTGACATCCAAAGTGACATACTTCTTGGCGCCGAGCTGATAGGCGCGTTCCTCGTTCTCCTTGAGCTGCTTGGGAGAGAAACCACCGGTATTGGCGCATGCCGCATACACGTCGTAACCCATCTCGCGGGTCAGGTACATGATAGTGAATGAAGTGTCGAGACCGCCGCTATAAGCAACGACGACCTTCTTGCGATTGGCCTCGGGATGCTTTGCGGGATCGTAGAGCATGCCGGTGCAGAGGCAGCGGGTGCAGTCGTTGCGGCACAGGATGTCGTAATTGACGCAGCTCTCGCAGCCCTTCCAGAACGTGGGGTCGGTCGTAAGGTCGGAGAACGTCACCGGGACATAGCCCAGCTCGGTGTTGATCTTCATGACGGCGGCACCGGTGGTGAGACCGAAGATCTTGGCATCGGGGAATTTCTCGCGGGAAAGCTCGAAAGCCTTCCTCTTGATGCGCTTGGCGATGCCCTGGCCGCGGTAATCATCCTTGACGATGAGGCCGGAATTGGCGACGAACTTGCCGTGGTCCCAGCATTCGATGTAGCAGAATCCCACGAACTTGTCGCCGTCCATCGCGATGATGGCCTTGCCTTCGTTTATCTTCTGCTCGATGTACTCGGGTTTGCGCTTGGCTATGCCGGTACCCCTGACTTTTGTGGCGTCCTCTATGGTCTTGAGGATCTCGTTCACGTACTTGATGTGCTTCTCGGAAGCAACCTCGACTTTGACTGAGCTCATTCTATATACTGTTTATCTTGTTCCTATTTTACGAGACGTGCGATGCCGGGAAGGACTTGCGAGAGCGAATCCAGCACGTCGGCACGGGTGTAGGCGTCGCGCAGCACCAGCAGGACAGTGTCGTCGCCCGCTATGGTTCCCATGAGCGCGGCGACGTGGGAGGCGTCCAGGATGGCGCCCACTACATTGGCGAAGCCCGGGCGGGTCTTGATGACCGCCAGCGAGCCGGAGAACTCGATGCTGAGCACTCCGTCGGAGGAAATGGAATTGGGGATACCGGGAGTGCTGCTGCCGGAGCCATAGGGGATCCGGTAGCTGTAGCCGAACTCAGGATCGTGCATCTTGACGATCCCGAGGGCCTTCATGTCCCTTGAAAGGGTCGCCTGCGTAGCGGCGAATCCCCTTTCGTTCAACAAATCCTGCAGCTCCTCCTGGCTGTGAACCATCCCGGCTTTTACAAGCTCCTTGATAGTGTTCTGTCTACTGGTCTTATCGTACATCTCGTGTATATTTATTCGTACATGGGTGCGAATATACGCATTTTTATTTAATATAATAAAATTTTTTAAATTATTTATACTCGTCCCAGGCCTTTATGGCCAGGTCGTCGGGAGTCAACGTGCAGAAAGCCTTGATGAAAGCCGTAGCCAGGCGGGCGTTGGTGAACAGGGGGACATTTGCATCGACAGCAGCACGGCGTATACGGTAACCGTTGTCGAGCTCCGAGTCCGTGAAGTTCTTCGGGATGTTGATGACCATGTCCACTTCATGAGCGCGGATGAGCGCTACTGATGACGGGCAGAGGCTCATCATGACAGGATTCTCGCTCTCGTCCGGGAAAAGCACGCGCTTCGCGGGAATGTCGTTGGCATGCAGGTAATCGCATGAACCGCCGGTGGCAAGGATCTCGTACCCGTGCTTCGCGAGCATGTCGCAAGCCGTGAGCAGGTCGGCTTTCTGAAGGGCGTTGCCGGAAGAGATGAGGATGCGCTTTCTCGGAATCTCGTAGCCGACAGCTATGACGGACTTGAGAAGCGCCTCGTATACATCGTCTCCGAGGCAGCCTACCTCGCCTGTCGAAGCCATGTCCACTCCGAGGAGCGGATCAGCCTCCTGGAGGCGCGAGAAGGAGAACTGGGCGGATTTCACGCCCACGTAGCCGAGCCTGCGTCCTTCGACGTCCACCGGCTCGGGATGCTGCCCCAGCATCACTTTCGTGGCCAGCTCTATGAAATTCACTTTCAAGACCTTGGACACGAAGGGGAAGCTGCGGGAGGCCCTGAGGTTGCACTCGATGACGCGGACCTGGTTGTCGTTGGCCAGGAACTGGATGTTGAACGGTCCCGAGATGTGCAGCTCCGCCGCGATCTTGGCGGCTATCTCCCTGACCTTGCGGACAGTCTCGACATAAAGCTTTTGCGCGGGGAACTCGATGGTCGCGTCGCCGGAGTGGACGCCCGCATACTCGATGTGTTCGCCTATGGCGGACACCAGTATGCGGCCGCCGTCAGCGACTGCGTCGAACTCTATCTCCTTGCTCCGCGTCATGAACTTGCTGATGATCACGGGATGCTCGGCCGAGACCTCGACAGCCCGCGACAGCACCTTCAGGAGCCTGTCGCGGTCATGGCATACGCTCATGGCCGAGCCTGAGAGCACGTAGGAAGGCCGCACCAGCACGGGAAAGCCGACTTCACAGATAAAGCGGTCAACCTCGTCCAGGGTTGTGAGTTCCTTCCAGCGGGGCTGGTCGATGCCGAGCGCATCCACGATGGAGGAGAACTTGTGCCTGTCCTCCGCCCTGTCGATGTCGGTGGCGGAAGTGCCGAGTATGTTCACGCCGCGCTCGGCGAGCTTGACTGCGAGGTTGTTGGGTATCTGTCCTCCCACGGAAACGACCACTCCCTTCGGAGTCTCCAGGGAGATGATGTCCATGACCCTCTCTAGCGACAGCTCGTCGAAGTAGAGCCTGTCGCACATGTCGTAGTCGGTGGAAACGGTCTCGGGATTGTAGTTGACCATGATGCCTCTCCAGCCCTGCCTGCGGATCTCCTGCATGCAGGAAACTGAGCACCAGTCGAACTCGACCGAACTTCCGATATGGTATTCGCCGGAGCCCAAGACGACGACGGAGCGTCCGTCGTTCTCGTACGGAACCTCGTTGACGGAAGAATTGTAAGTGAAATACAGGTAGTTGGATTTGTCCGGAGTCGAGGCTGCGAGCGTATCTATGCGCTTAACTACCGGGACTATGCCGAGGGAAAGGCGTTTCTCCCGGACCTGGTCCTCCCCCGCCTGCGAAATCGCATCTTTATACAACGCGATGGCGATCTGGCGGTCGGAGAATCCCTGCTCCTTGGCCTGACGCAGCAGGCCCTCCGACAGGGAGGCGATATCATTGAAAGTGTTCAGTTCGTCCCAGGTCCTGACGATATTGGAGAACTTGTCGAGGAACCACTTGTCGATCTTGGTCAGGTCGTTGATGCGGTCGATGGACCAGCCGAGAGACATGGCCTTGGCGATGTCGAAGATACGGGTGTCGGTGGGATTGGCCAAGGCGTCGGCGAGGTCCTCCACCTCGTACGGCTTGTTGCCGACGAAGCCGTTGGACCCCTGCCCTATCATCCTGAGGCCCTTCTGGATGGTTTCCTCGAAGGTCAGGCCTATGGCCATCACCTCGCCGACGGACTTCATGCTGGTACCTATCTTGCGCGAAACGCCATGGAACTTTCCGAGATCCCAGCGGGGGATCTTGCACACGACATACTGCACGTCGGGCTCGTAATAAGCGCTTTTGCCGCCGTCGGCGTTCTTGATCTCTGGAAGCTCGTAGCCGAGGCCTATCTTGGTGGCGACGAACGCGAGAGGATAGCCCGTGGCCTTGGAGGCGAGTGCCGAGGAACGGCTGAGACGTGCATTGACCTCGATTACACGGTAGTCCATCGTGGTCTCGTCATAGGCGAACTGTATGTTGCACTCGCCCACTATGCCCAGATGACGGACGATCTTCTCGGCCAGTTCTGTCAGGTAGTCGACGTCCTTCTTGGAAAGGCTCTGGCAGGGAGCGAGCACGATGCTCTCTCCGGTGTGGATGCCCAGGGGGTCGAAATTCTCCATATTGCAGACCGTGATGCACCGGTTCGCAGCGTCGCGCACGACCTCGAACTCTATCTCCTTCCATCCCTTCAGCGATTTCTCGACGAGCACCTGGGGAGCGAAGGAAAAGGCCTTGGCGCAAAGCTCCTCCAGTTCGGCGTCATTGTCGACGAAACCGGAGCCGAGGCCTCCCAATGCATATGCCGAGCGCAGGATTAGGGGATATCCCAGGTCGTGGGCGGCTGCCCTGGCTTCGGCGAGATTCGCAGCGGGATGTGACTTGATGGTCAGGACATCTATCTCGTCTAGACGCTCCACGAACAGTTCGCGGTCCTCGGTGTCCATGATGGTCTTGACAGGCGTACCGAGCACCTGCACACCGTATTTCTCCAGCACGCCGCTGCGGTAGAGTTCTACTCCACAGTTGAGCGCAGTCTGCCCTCCGAATGAAAGGAGTATGCCCTGCGGGCGCTCCTTTGCGATGACCTTCTCCACGAAGAAAGGCGTCACGGGCAGAAAATATATATGGTCGGCTATGCCTTCGGAAGTCTGTACGGTCGCGATGTTGGGGTTGATCAGGACCGTTTCCACTCCGTCTTCGCGCAACGCCTTGAGCGCCTGTGCGCCAGAGTAATCGAACTCGCCGGCCTGGCCTATCTTGAGTGCTCCGGATCCGAGCAGGATGACTTTTTTGATTGTCAAGTTCTTCATAAAATATGAATATATATACAAAACTATTGCAAATATATTCATAAAATATAGAAAAACAAAAATACTTATTCACTTTCTACCTCTTTTTCTTAAATTTGCATGAGCAAAACAATCGAAGCCATGATTTCGTTCCTCATCAGCCTCTGCGCCCTCGTATTGGGCTATCTCCTGTACGGAAAATTCGTCGAGAAGGTTTTCGGTCCCGATCCGGCACGCACGACGCCGGCCGTCTCCAAGGCCGACGGAGTCGATTACATTCCCATGCCGGCATGGAAGGTATACATGATCCAGTTCCTGAACATCGCAGGCACGGGTCCCATCTTCGGCGCCATCATGGGAGCGAAATTCGGCCCTTCCGCATTCCTCTGGATCGTCTTCGGCTGCATCTTCGCCGGAGCCGTGCATGACTACCTTTCCGGCATGATGTCGCTGCGCGAAGGAGGCGTGAACCTTCCGGAGCTCGGAGGCAAGTATCTGGGGAACGGCGTCAAGAAAGTGATGCTTTGCTTCATAGTCCTTCTGCTGGTGCTGGTCGGAGCGGTGTTCGTGTACAGCCCGGCCATCATCCTGGGCGACATCGCCGGGATGGCCGGCAGCGGCACCACGGCGTCAATGATGATCTGGGTCGCGGTCATAGTGGTCTATTACATCATCGCCACCCTCCTCCCCATCGACAAGATCATCGGCAAGATATACCCGCTGTTCGCTTTCGCGCTTATCTTCATGGCAGTGGGACTCCTTGGAGGACTGCTCGTCAAGTGGCCTTCCATCCCCGAGTTCTGGGACGGCCTGCAGAACCGCGGTCCTTCCATCGGCATGGAAGGACAGTCGATCTTCCCCTGCCTTTTCATTACCATCGCCTGCGGCGCCATCAGCGGCTTCCATGCCACGCAGAGCCCGATGATGGCCCGTTGCATGCAGAACGAGAAGCTGGGCAGGCCCATCTTTTACGGGGCGATGATCACCGAAGGTCTCGTCGCCCTCGTGTGGGCCGCGGTCGCTTCGTATTTCTTCTTTGACGGCGGAGCAGCCGAGGTCGGTTCCGACCTGAGCGCCGCAGCCCCTACCGTCGTGACCAAGGTCTCGAAATCCTGGCTCGGGCTCGTCGGCGGCATCCTCGCCATTCTCGGCGTCGTGGCAGCGCCCATCACCACCGGTGACACTGCGCTGCGCAGCGCCCGCCTGACGCTGGCCGATGCCCTGCACCTTGAGCAGAAATCCGTCGCGAACAGGCTCAAGATCTGCATTCCGCTCTTCATTGTCGTATGCCTGCTGATATGGTTCAATATCGCAGACGAGAACGGCTTCAACACCATCTGGCGGTATTTCGGCTGGGCCAACCAGACACTCTCGATCTTCACGCTCTGGGCGATCACTGTCTACCTTGCCAAGAACAAGAAGGGCTTGAGATATATGATAGCAGAGATCCCCGCGCTGTTCATGACCATAGTCTGCCTGACCTACATCTTCACGCAGAAGATAGGCCTCGGCCTGCCGATCGGTGTCGGCCTGTCCATAGCCCTGGTCATCGCAGCCGTCCTCAACATAATCCTCGTAGTCAAGGTTCTGAAGAAAAGGAACTAGGCTTCAGGTTTTTCGAAAAATGAAAAATGCACGCGCCCGTACGCGCGTTCTTTCTTGAAGAAAGGATGCGCGGTGAAAGAATGCTCGTCGCCATGCTCCAGGATGAAATAGCATCCAGGATGAAGGATATCCTGCGCAAAGACCTTGTCCGGCAGGGTCTCAAGCCCTTCCAGCGCATAAGGCGGGTCCGCAAAGACTATATCGAACTTCTCGCGGCAGATGGGGAGGAAATCGAAGACATTGTCCCTCACCATGGTGACATTCGTCAGGCCGAGCCTTGCGGCTTCTGTCTTGATGAAGGAGGCGTTGGAGCGCTCCATCTCCACGCAATACACGCGCGCTGCGCCACGCGAAGCGAATTCGAACGCGATGGCGCCCGTGCCTCCGAAAAGGTCGAGCACCTTCAGATCCTCGAATTCGTATTCGTTATTGAGGATGTTGAAAAGGCCTTCCTTGGCATAGTCCGTCGTGGGACGGGCCTTGTATCCCATCGGAGGGTTGACCTGCTTGCCCTTCAGGCGTCCGCCTATGATCCTCATAGCACCTCCACTGCCTTGAAATAGCGGTACAGGGACATCTCCTCCTCCTGGGAGAGGGGCGTCCTCCAGCTGATGGTGGACACCTCGGGATTGAGCTGGAGGGTCTTGAGCACAAGGAAGATGAAATACTCCGCGGTAGTGAAGTCCGCGGCCTCATAGACGTTGGCCAGAAGCAAAGTCTTGCCCTGGGCCACCGCCAGATGCAGGTAACCGTCCCTGTAGGATGCAAGGATGCGGTTGTATTCGGGGCAGGAAGGAAGCCCCTTCAGGATATAATAAAGCTCGGGGTATACCGGCACGGACTCTCCCGAAGTCAGGAGCACGATCTGCGACAGCACCCTCGAAAGCGACTCGTCAATGGAATTGGAATACAGAAGGACAGCCCCGAACTCGGGGACGGCGACATGGGATACGGCATCGCCGGCACGCAGCGGGACGACCTCGGAGAGCATCGTCCGCGCCTCGGCAGGATCGAAGAACGCCTCCGGCACGAGCGTGCACTTGGGAGTGAAGAGCGAGATATCGACAGCGTCATAACGGCGCTGGAACTCGGGAGTGGTGAAAACGCTCCCGGGCACCATCCAACCGGACGCATGCACCTGCCCGTCCCGCCAGCATTTAAAAGAATATCCACTCAAGGAGACTTGAATGGATATCCGGTTCTTCTGTATTTGATCCATCGGAACTACTCCCAGTTTCCGGCGTTGTTGTTAGGTGCGGAAATGCTGCCGACCTGGAGTCCTTCGTAACGGTTCTGGTCCCTTCTCTCAGCGTCGAGGTTGATCCTGAGCTGGTTGTCAAGACCCTTGAGGAGAAGCCTGTAAGGCATCTTGGCTTCGAAGAGAGGCACCTGGACACCTGAAACAGTCTTGGTGACGGCCTCCATCTGGACGGGAGCCTTGCCCGAGAACGGGATGTACTTGAGGGAGTCGATATTGAAGTCGTCACGTCCGTTGAACAGCGTATCCCTGACGGGGATCTTGTTGGCGACGGCGAACACGAGGTTCTTGTCACCGTTCAGGTACATCTGGTAAAGCTCGGCGGGAGTGATCTTGCGGTTGGCTTTCTTTACCGCTTCAGTGTGGGCGACGGCGAGGGAATCATCCTGTGATCCGATCTGCATGACGACCTCCATGTTTCCGTTGAGATAGAAATCCTTGAGGGAGTCTACGGTGGAGCAGAACTTGTTGTTCACGCTCTTGTAGGCGACCTGGAGGGTACGGATGTCCTTGAGGCGCTGGACGGCGACCTCGGTGCGGCGGGCGGTCTCCTTGTTGAAGTTAACAGGCTTCAGGATGCTGGTCACGATAGCGTACACCAATGCGACGATGATGGCAGGAAGGACGAGCCAAGTCAAAAGCTTTTTGAGAAATCCGTTCATTATTTTTGAGTTTTATTATAATCAAATGTCGGACAAAGTTATAAAAATCATTTATGAAATGCAATAATCTTTGTAAATTTGCATCTGAAAAAAAAGATATGACCCCAACCGTCACAGAAGCGAAGATACACACGCTTGAAAGCATGCTGGAAGCGGCCTCCAAGGTCTCCGTCGTCACCCATACGAGACCCGACGGAGACGCCATAGGCAGCACCTCAGCCATGGTATGCCTGCTCAGGGGCCTCGGCAAGGACGCAGTGCTGCTCCTTCCCGACGGCTACCCGGACAACATCGCTTTCGTGGTTGGTGAGACATGCGACGGACATGTCATGAGGTGCGACCTCGATCCCGTGGCCGTCAAGGCCCGGATCGCCGGGAGCGACCTCGTGATCGGCATGGATTTCAGCGGTTTCGACCGCGCGGAAGGCATGCAGGAAGCCCTGCAGGCCTCACGCGCCGCCAAACTCCTCATCGACCACCATATCGGCCCTCAGGAGAAGGATTTCGACCTGGTTTTCTCCGAGACGGAGATATCCTCGACATGCGAGCTCCTCTTCTACATCCTGGTCGCGACCAAATGGGCCGGCGGTGACGCTTCGAAACTCCCCATGCCCGTGCTGCGCGCCCTCATGACCGGCATGACCACGGACACCAACAATTTCGCCAACTCGGTATTCCCGAGCACTTTTGAGATGGCGTCCCGCATGCTTGAGGCCGGAGTGGACAGGGACGGCATCATTTCGGAGCTTTACAACCGTTTCCGCGAGAACCGCCTGCGCATGACCGGGCACCTGGTCAAGGACAACATGCGCATCCTGCCCAACGGCGTCTCGTACATCGTCGTCAGGCGTTCCGAGCTGGAGGAGTACGACATCCGCGAGGGAGAGACCGAAGGCATCGTGAACATGCCGCTCACCCTGGACAAGGTGAGGATGAGCATGTTCCTCCGAGAGGACGACGGTTTTTTCAGGGTGTCAATACGCTCCAAGCGCGGCACCTCCGCATTCCGTCTCGCGTCGACCCGCTTCCATGGCGGGGGTCATGAGCAGGCCGCCGGAGGGCGGCTCTATTTCCCCGGTGACATCGCCGACGCATCAATGGCCGAAGCGTACCTGGAAAGGATCACCGACGAGTTTTTCAAGGATTGAAAAGAATGAGATTCAGATACATTGCCACCCTTTTCCTGGCTTCGGCCATGGCCCTGGTCTCCTGCACGAAGGAGAGCAGGGAGCTCATGTACGCCAACCAGGAGACCAGGATAGAGAGCTTCGTGCAGAAACGCCAGGCCGACAATCCCGATACGAGGGTTGTCCACAACGGCGGCGCCACCAGGGTGGTGGTCTCCGAAGGGACGGGTGTCGAACTTACCGCCCGCGGCAAGGCCACCATCTACTATGCCGGATACAACTTCAGTTCCGGGTCGGTCGGCAACTCCACCCTCTTCGCCACCAACTACAAGGATTTCGCATCTTCCGCGGGATGGAAACTCACCGACGAATCGGTTTTCGTCCCGCTTGAAATAGACCTTTCCGACAAGGACATCATCGACGGACTGCGCAGCGGTCTGGAGGGAGTCCGCGAAGGAGAGGAATGCTATATACTCTTTTCGGGCAAATATGCCTTCGGCAAGAGCAAAATCGGCACGATTCCTGCAAACGCTCCCCTGGCATTCAGGATCTGGGTGCAGCAGGTTGAAAACTAGAACAGAATGAAAATGAACAGATTTGGTATACTAGTCATCGCGGCGGCCGCCGCAGTTTGCTTCTCATGCGTCCGCTCCGAGCAGGCCGGGATCAACGACTCCAACAAGCGCTATTTCGACGCATGGATGAAGATCAACCACCCGGATGCCGTTAGGGATGGGCTGGGCATCTACATCATTGAAGAAACCGTCGGGCAGGGACCCAAGGCCGGAGATCCGTCGGATTATCCCTATGCTTACATTTCCTATACTTCTTCCGACCTTGAAGGGACCATAACCGAGACTACGGACGCTGACGTGGCCAAGCAGCTTGGCACATATGCCGGCGCATCCAAGTACTACGGCCCCGTCGTCCGCCCGCGCAACTCCACCGCCGTTACAGCGGGACAGGATATGGTTATCAACAGCATGAACGTCGGAGGCACCCGCAAGGCCGTCATCCCGGGCTGGTTCAATACGATGACCGTCCGCGCCTCCACGGAAGAAGAGTACCTGGAAAAGGTCACCGGCAGCGACGTCATCCTCACCCTGACGCTTCACGAAGTCTTCAAGGACCTCACGGAGTGGCAGCTGGATTCGATTTCCCGTTACCTTACCCACAATTATACGCACCCCGTGGATTCGCTCAAGTACGGATTCTACTACATCCAGACCAAGGCCCCGGACGACGACACTCCCTTCGACAGCGGCGCCACGGTTTATCTCAACTACACCGGCAGGCTCCTGAACGGCGACATTTTCGACACATCCATATCCGAAGTCGCCAAGGATGCCGGCATCTACAACAGCGGCGGCGAGTACTCGCCCATGAAGGTGACGCTGAACGACAATTACGAGGAGATCACTTTCACGACCAGTTCCGGCTCGACAGCCAGCCTCGTCAAAGGTTTCTCCTACTGCATATCCCTGATGAAGGCCGGAGAGAAGGGTACCTGCATATTCTACTCGGACCTGGGATATGAAAGCACGGCCAAGGACCAGATACCGGCATACTCCCCCCTCCGCTTCGACATTGAAATGATCGGCACTGAAAACAAATAGCGATGGCGTTGGCAGGCGCAGCACCCACTGAGCTGGGAACCGAGAGGATTGGAAAACTTCTGAAGATGTACGCAGTCCCGGGCATCATCGCCCAGACTGCGGCTTCTCTTTACAATATGGTCGACAGCATCTACATCGGCCATATCAAGGACGTAGGATCCTATGCCATCTCCGGACTTGCGGTGACCTTCCCTCTCATGAACCTCTCCGCAGCTCTCGGCACGCTGGTGGGCGTGGGAGCCATGACGCTGATCTCGGTCCTGCTGGGGCAGAAGAACTATTCCACCGCCGGCAAGGTGCTGTCCAACGTCCTTACGCTCAACGTCGTCATCAGCATCCTCTTCACCATCGTCACGCTGTCGTTCCTCGACCCGATACTCTATTTCTTCGGGGCCAGCGACAATACCATACCGTTCGCCCGCAAGTACATGACTATCATCCTTCTGGGCAACGTCATCACGCACCTGTATTTCGGATTCAACGGCATCATACGCGCGGCGGGCAATCCCAAGCTCGCCATGGGCCTGACCCTGTTTACGGTGGCTTCGAACGCGATACTGGACCCCATATTCATCTTCGTGCTGGACCTGGGCATCCAGGGAGCCGCGCTCGCAACAGTCCTATGCCAGACGATGGCGCTGAGCTATTCGATGCGCTACCTCTCGCGCAAGGACAATTTCCTGCATTTCCCCAGGCCGCTGTTCCAGCTCGACTGGCGAATCGCCAAGCAGTCCCTGGCCATCGGCCTCGGACCCTTCCTGATGAATGCTGCATCCTGCCTGGTGGCCCTTTTCATCAACCAGCAGCTGCGCAAGTACGGCGGCGACCTCGCCATCGGCGCTTACGGCATCGTGAACCGCCTGACCATGCTCTTCGTAATGATCTGCATGGGATTCAACCAGGGCCTGCAGCCGATCGCGGGCTACAACTACGGCGCACGGCAATACTCTAGGGTGAAGGAGGTATTCATCCTGACGGCCAAATGGGAGATACTCGTCACCACGCTCTGCTTCCTCGTCTCAGAGCTCCTGCCCAGGCAGGCCGTGAGTTTGTTCACCAACGATTCCCAGCTGATAGATTTCGCCGCGCACGGCATCAAAACCATGAACATCGCCTTCGCCCTCGTCGGCTTCGGCATGGTATCGGGCAATTTCTTCCAGTGCCTAGGCATGGTGAAGAAGTCCATATTCCTGTCCCTTACGAGACAGCTGCTGTTCCTCCTCCCCTTCATATACACCCTTCCCATCTGGCTGGAAGAGGACGGCGTATGGTGGAGCTTCCCTATCTCCGACTCCTTGAACATCATTGTATCGGCCATACTGATAATCAACATATTCAGGAAGTTCAACAAGCTGAACGACGGGGATGACCCCTCGATCCTGGGCAGCACAATCTCATAATGCCATGAACGCCACCATCATCAACATCGGAAGACAGTTCGGAAGCGGCGGACGCAGGGTTGCCGCGGCGCTGGGCATCCGGCTCGACATCCCGGTATATGACAATGAACTCATCGCGGAAGCTGCCCAGAAGAGCGGTTTCAGCAAGGACCTTTTCATGCAGCGGGACGAGCACAAGAGCAACTTCACGCTGTCCAACCTGTTCGGATCCATCAACAGATACGGCTCGGCGGAGAGTTTCCTCAACGACAACCGCCTTTTCAAGATCCAGAGCGACGTCATACTCGAGCTTGCCCAGCAGGGGCCGGCCATATTCGTCGGAAGGGCATCGGACTATGTGCTGAGGGAGATGGACTGCCTCGACGTATTCATCACCGCTCCGCTCGAAGTCCGCATCAAGGATGTCGCGGAGCGCGAGGGCATCAGCCTTGAAGAGGCTGAGAGCATGATCGCCAAGCGCGACCGCGACCGCGAGTCATATTACAACTACCTGACTTTCGGCAACTGGGGCGTCGCGTCCAACTACGACCTCTGCATAGACTCCTCCATACTCGGCATCGAGGGCACGGCTGACTTCATCGTGGACTTCGGCCGCAAATGCGGGCT
Organism: Candidatus Cryptobacteroides sp.; assembly: GCA_045111695.1. Classification (GTDB taxonomy): domain Bacteria; phylum Bacteroidota; class Bacteroidia; order Bacteroidales; family UBA932; genus Cryptobacteroides. The sequence goes on from JBGUGW010000027.1 coordinate 14,383, forward strand.
GATCAAATGATTCCCAGGAGGATATATGCCCCCCTGGCTATCCTCGCCGCGCTGGCGGTGACGGTGACCGTACTGGTGGCCGCGCACCGGCCGAAGCCGGTCCCGCCTCCCGTCAACGCCATCCTGAACGAGACCCTCACCAACGCCATGTCCGACAGCGCTTCGCTGCGGGGCATAGACCGGGAGGTGCGGGAGTTCATGCAGTACTGGCGCATCCAGGGAATATCGCTTTCCGTCATGCGCAACGACTCGCTGATGTTCTCCAAGGGATACGGCTGGGCCGACAAGGAGAAGAAGGAGGAGATGACTCCAAGGCATATCCTTCGCCTGGCGTCGGTATCCAAGCTCGTGACGGCCACAGGCATAATGAAACTGGAGGAGCAGGGACGCCTGTCCCTGGACGACTATGTGTTCGGCCCGGGAGGCATACTCTGCGACTCCCTCTGGACCGCGCTTATCAAGGACAGCCTGTACTATGAAATCACCGTCGAGCACCTGCTCCGCCACAAGGGAGGATTCTCCACCAGGGGCGGAGACCCGATGTTCAGCACCCGGACCATCATGCTCCAGAACAGGCTCAGGACTCCCCCGGACCAGGAGACGCTGGTGCGCGTCCAACTCCCGAAGCCCCTGGCTTTCGAGCCAGGCAGCACGCAGGAGTACTCCAACTTCGGTTTCCTCCTGCTGTCCATGATCATCGAGAAGGTCACCGGAACCGATTACGAGAGCTGGATGCAGGAGAATATCCTCAAGCCCGCCGGCTGCGTTGACTTCCACATCGCCAACAATTACTATCAGGACAAGTATCCCAACGAGGTCCGGTATTACGTCCAACCTGACGACAGTCCGGTGGACGAGTACAACAACAGCGGGCGCAAGGTCGTGCGCTGCTACGGCGGCAACGACATCCGCACGCTTTCCGGCGCCGGAGCGTGGGCGGCATCTACGGCAGACCTCTGCCGCTTCGTCGCCTCCATCGACGGCAGGCCGGAGGTCCCGGACATCATCAGCGTCGAGAGCGTCCGGCGCATGACCGAATGGTTCGACCCGGACACCTTCTCCCTTGGCTGGAACGATACCAAACCCACCGGCGAATGGACGCGCACCGGCACCTTCTCGGGCACCAGCGCGCTCATCAAGTATTTCCCGGACGGGGAATGCTGGGTGCTCGTGACCAACACCAGCACCTGGCGCGGAGCCGGCCTGGCGCCTTTCACCACCGAGATGTTCGAAAAGAGCAGGACCGCTTGCTCGGCCCTGCTCCCTCACAGAAATCTGTTCTACGTCCAGGAAGAGACCTTCCCGGAATAATCCTTATTCTTCCCCTGCCATCACGAGGCGCATGGTATCGCGCGCGATGACGAGCTCCTCGTCCGTGGTGATGAGAGCCACCTTAACCTTGGAGTCCGGGGTGGAGAGCATCGTGTCGACGCCCTGTGCGACATTGGCCTCGAAGTCGAACTTGAGCCCCATGTAGGAGAAATTCTCGCATACGCGGCGGCGCAGGCGGGCATTGTTCTCGCCGATGCCGGCCGTAAAGAAGATGGCGTCAACGCCGTCCATCACGGCGATGTAGGAGCCGACTATCTTGATGATGTCGTAAGCCAGCTTCTTGAAGACGAGCTTTGCGCGATAGTTGCCGGCGTTGGCGGCGGCGTCAAGGTCGCGGGCGTCGGAAGACAGGCCCGAGAGGCCGAGGAAGCCGCTCTTTCGGTTCATGATCTCGGTCATCTGGTCCGGAGTGAGGTTCTCCTTCTTCATGATGTACGGGACGACATTCGGGTCGACATTACCGCAGCGGGTGCCCATGATCATGCCCTCGAGAGGGGTGAAGCCCATGGAAGTATCGACTACCTTGCCGTTGACGATGGCGGAGATGGAACTTCCGTTGCCGATGTGGCAGGTGATGATCTTGGAATGGTCGATGTCCAGGCCGACGAACTTCGCGCCCTTGAAGGCCACGAACTGATGGGAGGTGCCGTGGGCGCCGTAACGGCGGACGCGGTACTTCTCATAATACTCGTAAGGAAGGGCGTACATGTATGCGTAGTCCGGCATGGTCTGGTGATATGCGGTATCGAAAGTGACGACCTGCGGCACGGAAGGGAGCACGTGCTGGACGGCGCGGATGCCGAGAAGGTGGGCGGGATTGTGGAGCGGGGCGAAGTCGCAGCAGATCTCGATCTTGGAGATGACGTCTTCGTTCACGAGCGCACTGCCTGAGAAGAAATCGGCACCCTGCACGATGCGGTGTCCGACAGCCTCGATGTCGTCGAACGAGGAGAGCACGCCGTGGACCGGATCCACGAGCGCGTCAAGGACGAGCTGCATGCCGACCTTGTGGTCCGCGATGTGGACTTCCTTGTCCATCCGGGGCTTGCCGGTGGGCTTGTGGGTGATGTTTCCGCAAGGAAGGCCTATCTTCTCGACGATGCCCTTGGCGAGGAGATCGTACACTTCGTCGCTCTTCATGTCCAGGAGCTGGTACTTGATGGAAGAGCTTCCGCAGTTGATAACTAGGATGATCATATAATTTGCTTTTGATTATCGGATTAGACTGCAAAGTTAAAAAATAATGAGTACTTTAGCAAAACTGAACCGTAACTATGAGAGACGCCCGTGACATGGCGGCGATAGCGCTGCCCTTTGCGGCCGGAGTGGCCGCCTGCGCGGCCCTGGCGGGAGGCGCAGCCTCCGGTCCCGGGGCCGCGGACACCGCCGCTGCAGGCTTTGCCGCATCGGCGGTCCTTGCAGGCGCAGTCGGCCTGACGGCATTCATCTTCCGCCGCAGGACCGGACCTCTCCCCTACATACTTCTGTTCTTCTGCATCGGATGCTTCTGCTTCCTGTGCGGGGCGCTGCTGCCGAGCCCAGCGGAGCCGGGCCCGGTCGGGCGGCTGGCGGCCGGCGCACTCGCCGGCCTGCGGATGCTCATAGCCGCCCTCCCGCTGGAGCACGACAGTACGCACTCGCTTGTCGCCGCCCTCCTGACCGGCGACAGGAGCGGCCTCACTGCGGAGCAGACGGCCGCCTTCCGCGACAGCGGAGCCTCGCACATTCTCGCCCTCAGCGGCCTTCACCTGGGAGCAATTTACCTGATAGTCAGCAAGTTGCTATCCGTCTTTGGAAGCGCCCCGGTCATCCGCCGTATACGCAGCGCACTCATCATCCTTTTCGCCGGATTCTACACGCTTGCAACGGGAGCCGGCCCGTCCATAGTCCGTGCATTCCTCTTCATCCTCATCCGCGAGACATGCTCCCTGTTCCCTGAACGCCGCACGAGCCCTGTCCGCATCCTCATGACAGCGCTTACCCTTCAGCTCGCTTTCCGGCCGGAAGTCATCACCAGCCTCGGCTTCCAGCTCTCCTACCTCGCCATGACCGGCATCACCGTCCTCTATCCCCGTCTCTCCGCCTGGTATCCGGACAACGGACTGGCATTCCAGCCCATACGCCGTATCTGGCAAGCCGCCACGCTGGCGGTCTCCTGCCAGATCTTCACGGCACCGCTTGCCTGGATACGATTCCACAGCTTTCCTAAGTATTTCATCCTGACGAATCTACTGGCATTGCCGCTGACCTCGGCGCTGATGGCCGCCTCGGTCGCCGCCATCACCCTTCAAGGCCTGGGCGGCTGCCCATCCCTCCTGGCTAACGCCGTCGACTTCCTAGCCCAGTCTCTCCTCTTCGTCCTCGACGTCATCAGCGGGATGTAGCGAGCTAGCGGAGGGTGAAGCCGGGAGAGGCCCATTCCTGCATGGTGCCGTCCACGTCGCGGATGAGATAGCCTTCCAGGTCGGGCCTGCCCTCGATGAAGGCCCGGGCCTCATCATAGCCCAGCACCATGCAGTAGGTTGCGTAGGCGTCGGCCCCGGCGGCGGTCGGAGCGACGACAGTGGCGCTCAGAAGCGAGTGGTCGACCGGATAACCGGTGCGAGGATCGACGGTATGGGCGTACTTGCGGCCGTCGCGGACGTAGAACTTGCGGTAGTTGCCGGAGGTAACTATGCCGCAGGAGCGGCCGCCGGACAGCCAGACACCGTCAAGATCGGCGCCGGGCGTCTCGTTGCCGTCCACGGGACGGTCGACGCCGATGCTCCAGTCCCGCCTCGCGGGATTGCGCCCGGCGCAGTATATCTCGCCGATATCGACCAGCATGTCCTTGACGCCGATGGAGCGGAGATAGTCAGCCACAAGATCGCAGGTGTATCCTTGCGCGATGGCATTGAAGTTCAGGCTGGCACCGGGACCCTGCTGACCGGGAACATCAGATGTATCAAGAAGTGAATTGGAATCGACGGGGATGCCGGAGTCAATGGAAGGGAGAAGGCGCGCCATGCCACAGGCGGCGAGGGTCTCGCTGACGCGGTCGGCCGAAGGCAGCGAGTCGGTCGAGAATCCGAAGCCCCAGATATCGAAAAGCGGCCCCGCAGCGACATCCACGCACCCTTCGGTCTCTTCCCAGATGCTTCGTGAAAAGGCGTAGATGTCCGAGAAAAGCTTGTTGGGGACAATGGTTTCACCCGCATTGAAGCGGCTCAGTTGCGAGGATTTGTTATACCCCGACAGGGTTGTGTCCACAAGCGTAAGGATGGAGTCAATGGCCGAAGAGATCTCGGCGCGCGGAACGCGCACGCCGGCGAGATTGAACTTCACGCTGTATGTCCCGCCCTGGGCGTATCCGGTCACGGCGACATAACGGTTGCATCCTTGGGATGCAAGCAGGACAAGCAAAGCCGCGAATATGGAGAGTCGAAACTTGAGCTTCATGGGCGGAACGGCAAAGTATTTGTACAAAGGTAATGGTTTTTAAGCCGAAATTCACGATATTTGCGTGTTAATTGATCATGAAAGCAATAATGGATATCAAGAAATACATACTGATTGCATCAGCCGTTTTCGCCCTGTGTTGCGTCGCCTGCAAGAAGGACGAAGACGAGACCTTCTCATACCTCACGGGAGAGCCCGAGTTTTCGCTCCCTCCGTATGCGGCTGTCGGCGAGACATTCTCCTTTACCGCCAGCGGGGTGACGGACGACGACGGCAAGGAGGTCGACTACTATTGGTATGCCAATCCCCTCAGCATCAGGGACACCACAAAGTCTTTCACGCTTACTCTTCCTGACACGCTCTGCACGGTTTCGTTGACCTGTGCGGGCTTTGCCGACGGCTATTACAACAGCTCGACCACCCATTCCGTCACCATCATCAGGACCGGCCGCAAGAACGGCAGCCTCAGCGGCATCGACGCCGTTGAAGGAAGGGATTTCTTCTTCACCGACCCCAGGGACGGTCACGACTATCTCTGCACCACTGTCGGCTCCAAGGACTGGTTCAGGGAGAACCTCGCTTTCAAGGGATCGGGCACCGCTCTCGAAAACTGCGATGCCGTATCTGAGATTTTCGGACGGTTCTACACCTGGAACGAGGCGGTTACGGCATGTCCCGAGGGATGGAGGCTTTCGACTCTCAACGACTGGGCCGATGCAGCGTCCGCCGCACTTGACAGCCGTCCGGATCCTTCCGTACGCATCCTTTCCGTGGCGGGGGCCTTCATGGGTGACCTCAAGTTCAACGGCACCAAGATGTGGGAGTACTGGCCCGACGTGAAGATCACCGACAAGCTGGGCCTGTCCATGATACCGCTCGGATATGCTTCCAGGATGGAGAACCGCACCGACTTCAAGTCGATGTACGAGTATGCCACTTTCTGGACTGCTGACGAGAGGGATGACGACCAGGCTTTCTACAGGTATTTCTACGACGAGAGCCCGGACCTTTTCATTGGTTATTCTTCCAAGAAATCATTTGCGGCCAACGTCCGTTGCGTCCGCGATCACGAATGATCAGATTCTCAGCACGGCATCAGCGATGCTGGTGACCGATTCGCGGTGGGTGATCCAAAGGATGGTCTTCCCGCCGCTTATTTTTTGGGAGAGTCTGAGAAGCAGCTCGTCCTCCGTGTCCCTGTCAAGGGCGGACGTAGCCTCGTCGAGGATGAGCACTCCGCCCGGATGCAGGAGCGCGCGGGCGATGGCTATGCGCTGCGCCTGGCCTTCGCTGAGACCGCTTCCCTTCTCGGAACAGACGGTGTCAAGTCCGTCGTGCAAATCCAACACGAAATCAGCCACTGCCAGATGCAGCGCCTCCTTCATCTCCTCCTCCGTCGCGGAAGGATTGGCGAGAAGTAGATTATCACGCACGGTGCCGCTCATGAGGCTGTTGCCCTGCGGCACATAACGGAAATTGCACCTGGTGGAAGGGCTGACGGGGACGCTGCGGTCACCGGAATAAAGCACGATGGAGCCGCGGGAAGGATGCAGGAGCGCAAGGATGAGGCGCGTCAGCGTGCTCTTGCCAGCTCCTGTAACGCCCATCACGGCGGTGACCGTCGCCGGCTTGAAATCATATGAGAAATGCTCCAGGACCAGCTGTGAAGGTACTCCCTCCGGTACATCCGTGTAAGCGAAACTGACATCCTCGAGGCGTATGCCCGGGGCATCGGAGAACACGATATCCTCCCCTTCAGCCTCGAGCGGCAGGTCGGTGAGTTCGAGGATGCGCTCTACGGAAGTAAGTGAATGTATGAACGCAGGGATATGTCGGCTGATGTCGGCAATGGGCCTCTGGACCTGTCCGACCAGTTGGAGGAAAGCCGTCATCATACCGAAGGTTACAGCCCCGCTTTTAATGCCGAACACTCCCCAGAGGAATGCCGCGGCATAGCCGGCCATGAAGCCTATCCGCAGGAAGGAGCGTGCGCCGGCATTATAGTTCAGGCGGCGGATAGTATTGGACATAACGTCCTGCTGGAGGTCGTCGAGCCGGTCTATCACCTGGTCCGAACAGCCCAGGGTCTTGACCAGGACGCGCTGCTGGAGATTCTCCTGCATGTGCCCC
>JBGUGW010000028.1:0-2580 GCA_045111695.1 Candidatus Cryptobacteroides sp.
CTTTCGAACTTCGCCTTCGCGTCTGTAGGGCTTCCGAAGATGAAGCTCTCCCTGCCCTCGCGCGGGATCTTCACTATGTCCACGTCCTCATCCACATGCATCTGCACGATGTTCTCCGCCAGACTCTCCGACGTGCCGCACTCCAGTTTGATGTCGTTGGTAATGCTCTTTCCTCCGAAAGGGATGGAGGAATAGTAACGCATGATGTCGTTGTGGTAGATCGTCACGGAAGTGGCGCCGGCGCCTATCTCGATGAGCGCCACGCCGTTCTCGCGCTCCTCGTCGGAGAGTATCGCCGCGGCGGTGATTTCGGGCAGGAAGTACTTCTTGGCCACGGCGACGCCGACCTGGTTCATCACCCTGTCAACGTTGTCGCTGTGTCTCTTGCGTCCCACGAACACCTTGAAATTGCCTTCGAGGGTATCGCTCACCATGCCCTCTATGTCACTCTCGCGGGCGTTGAGATACTCTTCCGTGGTGAATGACTGGGCCACCACCCCGTACATGATCTGCCTTTCCGGATCAGGCAGCGGATAGGTATCGATGGCGTTGTTCTTGAGGAAGTCGATCTCCTCGCGCGTGATGGAGCTCTCGCCGTCCGAGCGCTCGAATTCGGCCCGTGCGTTGACCTGGCTCACTTCGTAGCGCGGGAGGCCCGTCACCACCTGGTGAATCTTGATCTTGAGCTCGTCCTCCGCGTCGGCCAGGGCCTCCCTGACCTTGTCCGCGGCCTTCTGGGGGTTGAATACATAGGAGTTCCGGATGCCTTCCGAAGGGGTTTCCCGGTAGTAAAGCATCTGGACTCCCTTGCTGCTGATCTGTGCCACTGTAACGGCTATCTTCGACGTTCCCAGGTCGACGGCCGCTATGTATCTCTCGTCCATATCCCTTATTTTTTACAAACTATCTGTTTATCGAATTTCACGTTCACTGTGCCGTAGTAGCCTTCCCCCTTCTCGGGAAGTATGTAACGGTAGTAGTCCGACATCCTGTCGAACTTCGCCTTCGCGTCGGTAGGGCTTCCGAAGATGAAGCGCTCCCTGCCCTCGCGCGGGATCATCACTATGTCCCCGTCCTCATCCACATGCATCTGCACGATGTTCTCCGCCCAGATGCGGGATTTTTCCATGTAGTCTATCATGGAGATGACACCGGCCAGCCAGGTCCTTTCCTCCTCGGTCCCGGGCGCGCCCTTGTATCCCTCGGGTGCGTTGATGCGCACCGCCCCGTCCATGACTGGCACGGGGGTGGTGTAGTTCTCCTGCAGGGGGAAGATGAATCCGTTCACGTCGGAATAGAAGCCGTACGAACCTTTCTGGAAGCGTATCACCGGCTCCCTTTGGGTGAGGCGGATGTTCAGCATGCCGTCATCGGTGGTGTAAGCCTCGGTCTTGAGGATGGCGCTCTGCACGTCAAGGATGGCCTCCATCTTGTGCAGGGCTATGCTGTCGAGCCTCTGGCCTATGTAAGCTCCGTAATGCTTGTCCAGGTATCCCTTGATGTCCTCCTCGGTCACGAACCTGTAATCGTCGGCATACTCGACGCGGATGCCCTCGCAGGTATGCAGCGCCCTCTCCCGCGCCGTCGAGGCGTGGATGAGCGCGCAGAGCGCCGCGAGGGCCGCAAGTGCGGCGACGGATATCAGGATACGGACTCTGGTTTTCATCTGTACCGTTCTTCAAGCATTTTCGTTATGGGTTCAACGAAGCGGTCTATGTTGCCCGCTCCGAATGTCACCAGCACGTCGGGAGTCTCTTTTGAGAGCGTCTCCATCAGTTCCTCCTTGGTGATAAGCACCTTTTCGGGGGCTTTCACATCCTTGAAAATGAGCTCGGAGGTGACGCCGGGTATGGGTTCCTCCCTTGCGGGATAGATGTCAAGCAGTATGAGCTTGTCCACGGAGCTCAGGGCCTCGGCGAATTCGGGGGCGAGGTCCTGCGTGCGCGAATAAAGGTGCGGCTGGAAAATGGCCGTGATTTTCCTGCCGGGGAACATACCCCTGATGGAGGAAATGGTCGTCGCGAGCTCCTGCGGATGATGCGCGTAATCGTCGATGTAGGTGAGCTCAGGGGTGTTGAAATGCACGTCCATTCGCCTCTGCACTCCGCGGAACGACTCAATGGCGCGCTTCACGGCCTCCGGGTCCGTTCCGTGGACCAGGCAGAGCGCCGCCGCGGCAATGCTGTTCTCGATGTAGATCCATCCTGGAACGCCCGGAGTGATGTCGCGGATGACTCCGCGGGGATACACCAGGTCGAAGGTATAGTGCCCGAGCGCTCCGCGGCGGATGTTCTCGGCATGGAAATCCGCGGCGGGATCATCGTAATGGTATGTATGTGTCTTTGCCTTGGTGTCCTTTTCCGTGACGGGTAGTCCGAGTTTCTTGATGAGAACCCCGGAAACTTGCGAGGCGAAGGCCCGGAAGGCCTCCTGCACGTGTGCAAGGTCGCCGTAGATGTCCAGGTGGTCGGCATCCATGGCCGTGATGACGGCAGCCGCGGGATGCAGCTGGAGGAATGAACGGTCGAATTCGTCCGCCTCGGCCACGACAGTGGGGACGGTGCTGACGAGAAGGTTCGT
>JBGUGW010000029.1:0-13981 GCA_045111695.1 Candidatus Cryptobacteroides sp.
CAGGCGCCGCAGTTGGGCTCGGTGTAGTCCTCGCCGAAGTAGTTGAGCAGCAGCTTCCTGCGGCACTGGCTCGTCTCGGCGTAGGCCATGGTCTCACCGAGGAGCTGGCGGCCGATTTCCTGCTCGGAGACGGGCTTTCCCTGCATGAACTTCTCGAGCTTGCGGATGTCCTTGTAGCTGTAGTAGGTGATGCAGCGCCCCTCCTGGCCGTCGCGGCCGGCGCGTCCGGTCTCCTGATAATAGCTCTCGATACTCTTGGGAATATCGTAATGGATGACGAAACGTACGTCGGGCTTGTCGATGCCCATGCCGAAGGCGATGGTGGCGACTATGACGTCTATGTCCTCCATCAGGAAGGCGTCCTGGTTCTCCGCACGGGTCTTGGCGTCGAGGCCTGCGTGATACGGGCGGGCCTTGATGTCGTTGATGCAGAGCAGTTCGGCAAGCTCCTCGACCTTCTTGCGGCTGAGGCAGTAGATGATGCCGGACTTGCCGGGATTCTGCTTGATGTAGCGGATGATGTCCTTCTCGGGGTCGATCTTGTCGCGGACTTCGTAGAAGAGGTTGGGACGGTTGAACGACGACTTGAACACCTCGGCCCCGGCGATGCCGAGGTTCTTGAGGATGTCGTGCTGGACCTTGGGAGTGGCGGTAGCGGTGAGGGCTATGATCGGAGCCCGCCCGATCTCGTCCACGAGGGAACGGATCCGGCGGTACTCCGGCCTGAAGTCGTGTCCCCATTCGGAGATGCAGTGTGCCTCGTCCACGGCGTAGAACGAGATGTTTATCTCCTTGAGAATGGCGACATTGTCCTCTTTGGTCAATGATTCGGGAGCCACGTACAGGAGTTTGGTGCGGCCTGCGAGCAGGTCCTCACGGACTTCCTGTATCTGTGCCTTGCTGAGGGAGGAATTGAGGAAGTGGGCTATGCAGTCGTTGCCCGACACGAAGCCGCGGATCGCATCCACCTGGTTCTTCATCAAAGCGATGAGAGGTGAGATCACGATGGCGGTACCGGGCATTAGCAAGGCCGGAAGCTGGTAGCAGAGGGACTTGCCTCCGCCGGTGGGCATGAGCACGAAACCGTCGTGTCCCTCGACCAGGTGCTTGACTATGCGCTCCTGGTCGGACTTGAAGGTGTCGTACCCGAAGAATTCCTTCAGCTTGGCATGTATGGCTTCTGAATCTATCGACATGAAAGAGAGTTTAGTCCAACTTGTGAATGGCGAGCCCCGAACGCAGCTTGGGCTCGAACCAGGTCGTCTTCGGAGGCATGATGCTGCCGCTGTCGGCGATGCGCATCAGCTGGTCCATCGAGACCGGATAGAGGGCGAAAGCCACCTTCATCTCTCCGCTGTCCACCCTGCGTGAGAGCTCTCCGAGCCCGCGTATGCCGCCGACGAAGTCGATGCGGTTGTCGGTACGCAGGTCCTTGATGCCCAATATCTTGTCCAGCACGAGGCGGGAGAGGATGGTGACGTCGAGCACGCCGATCGGGTCGCTGTCATCATAGCGTCCCGGACGGGCGGTGAGGGAATACCATTTGCCTCCGAGGTACATCGAGAAGTTGTGCAGAGCGTCGGGACGGTAGATCCCGGCACCCTTGCACTCCACCTCGAAGTCCACGCCTAGGACCTCGAGAAGGCCCTCGGGAGTGAGTCCGTTCAGGTCCTTGACCACGCGGTTGTAGTCGATGATCTTGAGCTGGCTCTCGGGGAAGCAGACGGCCATGAAGTAGTTGTATTCCTCCTCGCCGGTGTGATGTGGGTTCTGTGCGCGCTTCTCGGCGCCCACGCGGGCGGCTGCCGCCGTCCTGTGGTGGCCATCGGCCACGTAGAATGCCTCCACCTGCGTGGTGAAGATGCGGGTGACGGCCGCGATGTCGGCATCGTCGCCGACCACCCAGAAACTGTGTCCGAAGCTGTTTTCGTCCACGAAATGGTATTCGGGCTCGCCGGCGGCATAGCGCGAGACGATGGCGTTGAGCTCATCATTGTCACGGTACGCGAAGAAGACCGGCTCGATGTTGGCGTTCTGGATGCGGACGTGGATCATGCGGTCGTCCTCCTTGTCCTTGCGGGTGAGTTCGTGCTTCTTGATGCGGCCCTCGGCGTAATCGTCGGTGTGGGCGCAGAGCACGAGACCGTACTGGGTGCGGGCGTCCATGGTCTGGGCGTAGACATAGTAGCAGGGCTTGGGGTCCTGGACCAGCCAGCCGCGCTCCTGCCACGCCTTGAAGTTGACGACCGCGCGGTCGTAGACGCGCTGGTCGTGGTCAGGCAGTATGGGATCGAAATCGATCTCCGGCTTGGTGATGTGCAGCAGGGACTTCTCCCCCGCCATGTCCTTGGCCTCCTGGGAATTCAGCACGTCATAAGGTGGCGCGGCCACCTCCGTGACTATGTCTTTCGGCGGGCGTACCGCCGCAAAGGGTTTGACCTTTACCATGTTCTGCAAATCTATTTGTTGACCTGGAAACGGGTGCAGCCCGTCGCGAAATAGTCCACGATCTGGCGCGCGGCGGCGAGGCCGGCGTTGACGTTGGCCTCGGCGGTCTGGGCGCCCATCTTCTTGGGCGTTGCGAAGACGCGGAGACCGAACTTCTCACGGAGCTCGGCGTAGTTGTCGGGCATGACGTCGGTGACATAGCGGAGATCCTCACGCTCCTCGAGAGCCTTCATCAGGCCTTCCTCATCGATGACTTCCTTACGGGCCGTATTGACGAGCACGCCACCCTTGGGCATCTTGGTGATGAGGTCGTAGCCGATGGACTTGATGGTGGCGGGAAGCGCCGGGATGTGGATGGACACGTAGTTGGAGGTGCTGTAGAGCTCCTCGACGGAATGGACCGGATCGGCTCCGGCGGAAGAGATCTGCTCGTCCGTGAGGAACGGGTCGAGAGCGGATATCTCCATGCCGAGGGCACGGGCCTTCTGGCCGACGAGGCGGCCGACGTTGCCGTAGGCCTGGACGCCGAGGCGCTTGCCGAGAAGCTCGGAGCCAGTCGCGGGGGTGAACTGCGTGCGGGCCATGAATATCATCATGGCGAGCGCCAGTTCGGCGACGGCGTTGGAATTCTGTCCGGGGGTATTCATCACCACCACTCCGTGCGCCGTGGCGGCGGCCAGGTCGACGTTGTCGTAGCCGGCGCCTGCGCGCACGACGATCTTGAGCTTCGGAGCAGCGTCAAGCACTTCGGCGGTAACCTTGTCCGAGCGGATGATCATGGCCTCGGCGTCAGAGACGGCTGCGACGAGGTCTGCCTGGTCGGCGTATTTCTCGAGCAGGGCCACCTCGTGTCCCGCCCCTTCGAGTATTTCCCTGATACCGGCCACTGCGGCAGCGGCGAACGGCTTCTGGGTTGCGAGCAATATCTTCATATCGTAAGTCCTATTTGTGCAGTTTCTCGAAATCCTGCATGCAGGCCACGAGGGCGTCGACGTCCTCCTGGGTGCAGGCGTTGTACAACGATGCGCGGAACCCGCCCACGGAGCGGTGTCCCTTGATGCCTACCATGCCGCGCTCCTTGGCGAAGGCCATGAACTCGTCCTGCAGGTCCTCGTGGCCGGGAGCCATGACGAAGCAGACGTTCATGATGGAACGGTCCTCGACGGCGGCGGTGCCGGTGAACAGGGAGTTGCGGTCGATCTCAGCGTAGAGCGTGGAGGCCTTGCGGTTGTTGATGCGGTTCATCTCCTTGACGCCGCCGATGCCCTTGAGCCACTTGAGGGTCTCGTTCATCACGAAGATGGAGAACACCGGAGGAGTGTTGAACATGGACTCCTTCTCTATGTGGGTGCGGTAGTCGAGCATGGTGGGGAGATAACGCGAGACCTTGCCAAGCGCATCCTTGCGGATGATGGCGAAGATGACACCGGCAGGGCCGGCGTTCTTCTGGGCGCCGCCGTAGATGAGAGCATACTTGGAGACATCAACGGGACGGCTGAGGATGTCGGACGACATGTCGGCGATGAGCGGGACGGGGCAGTCGATATCCTCCTTGATCTCGGTGCCGTAGATGGTATTGTTGGTCGTGATGTGGAAATAGTCTATGTCGGTAGGGATCTCGTATCCTTTGGGGATGTAGGAGTAATTCTTGTCCTTCGAGCATGCGAGGGCGTAGGCCTCGCCGATGCCCTGGGCCTCCTTGAGGGCCTTGTGGGCCCATACGCCCGTATCGAGATAAGCGGCCTTCTTCTCAAGGAAGTTCATGGCCACGTAGAGGAATTCGAGGCTGGCGCCACCGCCGAGGAATACGACCTCATGGGTATCGGGAATATTGAGAAGTTCCTTCCAGAGGGAACGGCACTCGTTCATGGTGGCCTCCCACTCCTTAGTGCGGTGCGAAATGGACAACACGGACACTCCCGTGCCCTTGAAATCTTTCAGTGCTTCGATGGAAGCGTCAATGACCGGCTGGGGAAGTAAACAAGGTCCGGCATTGAAAACATGTACTTTTGCCATAATATGCAATAAACAATTATAAATGAAATGTCCTTAAATATAAACAATCCTTTCGGATTTTCAAAAATCTGCTTTCAAATCAATATTTCTTCAACCTCAAGGCCCTCGATGCCGGAGACTCTCTCCAGGAAAGCGGCCTCCTGCGATAGGCGAACCCTGAGCAGCATGCTGCAGCGCTCGGCGAAACTCTGGTCCTTTTGCGGCAGCGACAGGTCCTTGACCACCTTCATCACGGCGTTCATGGACAGGTAGGGAAAGGACAGCCTGTAGTCCTTGCCCGCGATCTTCTCTATCACGCGCGCCTGCGCGAGCGCATCGGCCGTGGAGGTCTTGTACGCGCGGATAAGCCCGGGGATGCCGAGCTTTATGCCGCCGAAGTAACGGATGACGACGACCAGGATATCGCTGAGCCCGGCCGCGTCGATCTGCCCGAGGATGGGACGCCCGGCGGACCCGGAAGGCTCGCCGTCATCGTTGGCGCGCCAGCGGGAACCGTCAAGCCCGAGGCGGTAGGCATAGCAATGGTGCCGTGCGTCATGGTACTCCTTTTTCAGGCCTCCTACTATCTCCTTCACCTCCTCCTCAGTCTCAACAGGATAGGCCTGGGCGATGAACCGGCTGCCGTTGTCCTTGAAAAGGCCGTCAGCCCGGCCGGCGATGCTCGCATATGTGTCCTTGATCTGCATCTGGGCAATATCCGTTGCTTTTTCAAATTTAGCTAATTTGAAGTTTATTTGCAACTCCGATGGCGCGTGTGTTGAAATAATTTGTACCTTTGAGTGCCGAAATGCAGAAAAGCGAACGATTATGGTTTATTCCTTCAAGGTGAGCCTTACCGGCATCAAGGGGTTCTACCGTATCTATCATTTGAGCGCGGACAACACCCTGTACACCTTCCACAAGCAGATGAGGGCCGACATGGAGTTCCCTCAGGACCAGCTGATCCTATTCAAGGCCTTCGACGCCTCGGGCGCCGTCGTAGCCCGCTACGGTCTCTTCGACCTCGGCAACGGCGCCGTCGACGACATCACGGTCGCGGACATAGTCAAGAAAGGGATCAAGTCCTTCGTGTATTTCTATGATGTCACCAACAAGAAAAGCGTGAACATCAGCTTTGAAGGGGCGGTTCCTGAGGCTTCCGCCAAGTCCTGCCCCGTGCTTGCCGATTCCAAGGGGCCCAACCCCATCGAGTTCGAGAACGGCTACATCGCCTTCGAGGACCTGCCGGATGACCAGCGCCATCTCCCCAGCGAGAGCGACAAGAACCGCAAGAAGAGCCTTGACGCCCTTCTCAGCGCCCTCAAGGACGAGGACGACGGCGACGACGACCTGTCAGGAGCGGACGACGAGGACGAGGATGACGACGACGAAGACGAGAGCAGCCTCAGGGACGACGAGGACGGAATGGAGATCTTCGACGGCAGCGAGGACCTCACCCTTTGATCCGCACCGGCCGTGGGCAGGAAGCTTATCATCGTCCTGGGGCCGACCGCTGTAGGCAAGACCGACTACAGCATCGACCTCGCCCTCAAGTACGGCTCGCCCGTCATATCCTGCGACTCACGCCAGATATACAAGGAAATGTCCATAGGGACCGCGGTCCCTTCAGCCGCACAGCTTGCAGCCGTGCGGCATTATTTCATCCATACCAAGTCGGTGACGGAGTACTACACCGCCGGCATATACGAGACCGACGCGCTGGAGCTAATCCACAAACTGTTCGATGAGGGGCACGAAACTCTTGTCATGACCGGCGGCTCGATGTTCTACATCGACGCCGTCTGCAACGGCCTGGGCCATGTCCCCACCGCCGACCTTTCCGTACGCAAGGAGTTGATGGAAAGGCTGGAGAAGGAAGGCCTGGAGCCCTTCAAGGAGGATCTCGCCAGGCTCGATCCGGAGGCATATGCCACCATGGACCTGTCCAATGTCAACCGCGTGTTCCGGGCGGTGGAGATCTGCCTCACCACCGGACAGCCTTATTCTTCATTCAAGGAACGCCCGGAAACCCCCGTCAGGGACTTCGAGATTGAGAAAGTCGGCCTCACGCGGCCGCGCGAAGCCCTTTACAACCGTATAAACAGACGCGTCGTCCAAATGGTGGACGACGGTCTGGTCGAAGAAGTGCGGTCACTGGCGGATTTCCGCCACCTGACCGCACTTCAGACTGTTGGTTATAAGGAGGTTTTCGACTATCTGGACGGGAAAGCGTCCCTGGACGAAACCATCGGGCTTATCCAGCGGAACACCCGTCACTATGCCAAACGCCAGCTTACATGGTGGCGCCGTGACGCCTCCATCCGCTGGCGGGAGATCTAGAACGGAAGGTCGTCCTCGCCTATCCCGATGTCCATCGGCATGTCGTCGATGGTCGGGGCCGGCGCGGCGGGAGCCGCCGGAGCCTGGGGCTGCGGCGCGGCCGGATATGCGGCCTGAGGCGCAGCCTGGGCCTGCTGGGGCGCTCCGGGAGCGGACAGCCGCCAGACGCGGAGGTCGTTGTACCAACGGCCGCCGTACTCGCGTGCCCGCACGTTGAAAGACACCTTCACGGCATCTCCCTCGGCGAACCTTGCGAGCTCGTCGACACGGTCTTGTCCCCATGCGGAGAAACAGGCCTCGGACATGTAGTTCCCGTCCTGGTATTCCACGACGAAGTCCTGCCGGGTCCAGGCTCCGCGGGCGCTTGTCCCACCCTGGGCCGGCAGTTTCGTCTTGATCCTTCCTTCGAGTTCGAGAGTCATGGCTTAGTTCTCAAGGTCGATCTTAGGATCGGCGTAAGGGAAGACCTTCTCGAGCTCCACGTCGAATACGAGGGTGGAGTTAGGCTCGATCATGCCGCTTCCACGGCTGCCGTAACCAAGCTCGGAAGGAATGTAGAGGACGGCCTTGCCACCCTCGCCGATGAGCTGGAGACCCTCGGTCCAACCGGGGATGACGCGGTCGAGAGTCAGGCGGATGGCCTCTTCGCCGGCGGGAACCTCGTCAAAGACGGTACCGTCGAGGAGGGATCCCTTGTAGCGTACGAGGACGGTGTCCTGGGGACCGGGCTTGACTTCGGAGCCGGGCTCGATGATCTTGTACTGGAGACCGCTCTCGGTGGTCACGATGCCGTCTTTCTTGGCATTGGCGTCGAAGAATTTCTTCTCCTCGGCGGCAGCAAGTGCGGAGGTGTACTGCTCCCTCTTGTCAAGGAAGTTGTTGAACACGTCGTTCATGAGCTCAGGGTTGACCTTGAACTGCTTGACGAAATTGGAATCGGCCTGGTTGCCCTCTGCTCCGAGGAAATCAAGGATACCCTTCTTCATCTCGGCATAGTTGAGGTCACCGCCGAAATTGTACTGCTTCAGGAAGCTTCCGAAATTGATACCGAGGAGGTAGCTTACGGAATCGACCTGGGCCTTGGAGGGAATAAGGTCCTTGGCGCTGGTACCATCAGGGAGTTTGGCATTGTTCTGCGAACATGCCACGGTAGCCATGCTCAGAGCAAGGGCTACGATCAGGAATTTTCTAGCTTTCATTTCTCTTATTGTTTTTTCGTTGGTTGCTTAAAGTTCCCATGCAAGGGCGGAGGCGCCGAGGATGGCGGCATCCGACTCCTTGAGCTGGGAGAACACTATCTTGACCTTGTCCTTCCAAATCTTGAGGACATTGTCGTTCATGGCCTTCATCATAGGCTCGTAGAGGAAGTCCTTGGCGCGGGCGAGGCCGCCGAAGAGCACGATGGCCTCCGGAGCGCTGAACGCGATGAAATCGGCGAACTTCCGGCCGAGGATGGTGCCGGTATAGTCGAAGATGCGGAGCGCGAGGGCGTCGCCTTCCTTGGCGGCCTCATACACATCCTTGGACGTGATGTTCTCCACTTCGCGCAGCAGCGAAGGCTCGTTGCTCATCTCAAGCCACTCGCGGGCCGTACGCGCCACGCCGATGGCGGAGCAATAGGCCTCGAGGCAGCCCGTGCGTCCGCAGCCGCAGGTGCGGCCGTTGTGCTGGACGACGGTAGTGTGGCCGAGCTCGCCGGCGAATCCGTCATGGCCGTACACGACCTTGCCGTCGATAACGATGCCGCTGCCGACACCGGTGCCGAGGGTGATCATGATGAAATTCTTCATGCCCCTGGCTGCGCCATAAGTCATTTCGCCCACGGCGGCGGCATTGGCGTCGTTGGTGAGGCTGACGGGGAGACCGCCGAGCTTCTTGGACAGCATCTCGGAGAACTTGACGGACTTCTTGGCCGCCCATGCGAGATTGGGAGCGAAAGCGACTTCGCCCGTATAATAGTTGCCGTTGGGGGCGCCTACGCCCACTCCGCGGATCTCGCCTTCCTTGCCGGCATCCTTGATGACGCCCTTGACGGCGGCGGCAAGCGCAGAGATGAATGCATCGGCATCCTCTCCGAAAGAATCGGTGCGGATGACGGTCTGTGCGAGGACGTCACCGCGCGCGTCGACGACGCCGAGCTTGGAGGTCTGGCCTCCCACGTCGATACCTACGACGTACTGTTTCTCGTTCTTCTGGTCCATAGTATCGTTCAGTTTATTCGACAGGGATATCCTTGTTGACGTTCTTGCATCCCCAGAGGGCATAGAAGAGGATGTAGCAGAGCATGGCGATCACCAGCCAGTACGAAGCCATATAGCTCACGTGCTTGGCGATGAAATCCTGGATGAGAGGCATGATGCCGCCGCCGACCACCATCATCATGAAGAGGCCGGAAGCCTGCTCGGTATACTTGCCGAGGCCCTCGACGGAGAGATTGAAGATGCCGCCCCACATCACTGAGGTGCAGAGACCGCAGAGGACGAAGAGGAGGGCGGTGAGAGGTACCTGATGCATCACGAAGCCCTGGCCGGCGATGTAACCGGGCATAGATACCGTGATGGTCTTGGGCAGGACGATGCCGAGGAATATAAGGATGATGGCCACCGCGGAGACGGTGATCATCTGAGTGCGTGTGCTGACCTTGCCGCTGATGAGCGAGCTGCAGGCGCGGCCGACCATCATGAGGAGCCAGTACATGGCAGCGATGGCGCCGCCGATGGCGGCTGCTCCGGCAGTACCGGCAGCGAACGCGCCCTTGCCGTTAGGATCGGAGAGGAAGAAGTTCAGCTGCGAAGGAATGCCGATCTCGATGCCGACATAGAAGAAAATGGCAAGGATACCGAGCACGCAGTGGCGGAACTTCCAGGGACTGGCCTCATACTTGACGGTCTTGCGCTCCTGGGCCGGCTCCGGGATCTTCACCATGGAGATGATGATGAACGCCAGGGCGAAGACACCCATTGCGATGAAAAGGAGCGGAGCGACGTCACTCATAGTGGTATTGGAGGAGACGGTTCCAATCAGGACTCCGACAAGGAACGGAGTAGCGGTGCCCGCGAGGGAGTTCATGGTGCCGCCGATCTGGATGAACTGGTTGCCCCTGTTTCCGCCGCCTCCGAGAATATTCAGCATCGGGTTGACGACGGTGTTAAGCATACAGACACAGAAGCCGCAGATGAAAGCGCCGAGCAGGTATACACCAAGAGCGAGCTGGTCGCCGCCTACCCTGCTGGAAAGCCACTGGACAAAAACGCCGACAAAACCGACTGCAAGAGCTATGAGCGTGGTTTTCTTGTAGCCGACCTTGACAAGCATCTTACCTGCAGGGATACCCATGAAGAGGTAAGCGGCGAAGTTCATGAGGTTGCCGAGCATACCGGCGTTGCTGAACTTGACCTGCCAGATGTTGCCGAACGGAGCGGCCATGTTGGTCACGAAGGATATCATCGCGAAGATGAAACACATCGTGATGATTGCTACTAGATTAGTGTTTTTCTTTGCCATATCGTTGTACAATAAAATTCATGGACTGCCGGATAATGAATCCGATAGCCCACGAAGTTACGAATAAATAATGGAAAAGTGGTGTTTTTTGTCAAATTTGAATCTTCTCAGCCCCTATCCGCCGCTCAATCCGGCCTTCCACTTCCCTGCGCACCTCGTCTATCCTGTCCTTGCGCTTGAGAACAAAGTTCTCGACATAGACAGCCCCGCAGGCCAATGCGAAGTACACCATGCCCTGAAGGCAGAGGGCTTTCAACTGGGGTGCAACTATCTCAAGGTCCGCTCCGGCAGTGTTCAGGTCGATGAAGGCCTGGCATCCGAAAGTGGACGGGAAAAGGTACGAGAACCATTTCCAGAATGCAGGGAACGCGGTCGTCGGCCAGCTGCACCCGGTAAGGAAGATGCACACCGGAGACAAGAACAGGAACAGGATGAATGCGGACTCACGCCGCGTCACCAACGTGCTCCAAGTCATGCAGAAGAATACGCACACCGTCACGAAGATGGCAAGCAGTGTCATGATATCCCGGAAGCTTCCGCGCTGCGGGAATCCGAACATCGCCGGAACTATCGTGGTCACGTATATGCCTATGACCATGAAAATCAGCCAATAGACAGCTCCGCGGCCAAGTACCACGCGGCCGACGCCACGACCCTTCAGGGTGTCCGGCAACGAAGCGAAACTGCGGTTCTCCTCCCGCATGGTCCCAACCGACATACTCATGCCGTAGAACATTACCTGCTGTATGATGAGCATCAGTATGGCAGATATCAGGAAGATGCTATAGGAAAACGCCCTGTTATAGGGATTGACATCGTCGTACAGGACGGTGTTCACGGAAACGTCCGCCTGCTGGTCAGTCAGGCCGTCGAAACGGTAGCGTTCGACCTTGATGCCGTTTATCTCGTTCAGCATCACGAACTCCGAACCCATCAGCAGGTTCTTGTAGTACAGGAAACTGCTCATGTCGGCATAGATGCTGAATACCGCTGTCTCCTTGTTCGCCAGACGGTCTCCGAAGTCGGAGGGGAAATAGATGATGCCATTCACTCTCCGGTCACGGAAAAGTTCCTTGGCTTCCTCCATGTCGGTACACCTGTACGCTATCTCGATCTCCCTGGTGGCATCCATCTCGCGTATCATCCGGCGGCTGTCGGTGCAGCCGGCATCGTCCACCACGGCGATGGGGGTATCCTCCAATACTCCGTTCCTGTACACGAAATTGTACAGTATCGGGTACAGGAATCCGGCGACAATGAAGATGATCATCACTCCTCCGTCCCGTAACAGCCGTCCGAGTTCGAGGTTGAAAATGCCCAGGGCATCTTTCAGCCAGCTTTTAACATAAGTTTCTTTCATTGTCTAATTTCTCTCATAATCAAGATATTCGTATGCATGGCCGAGCCTCCTCATCACGAGGAAAGGAAGGAAGCAGAAGAGCATCAGCATAACCACATAGAAATACCATTGACCGAATCCGCTTCCGAACACGCCCACCTGGACATACATACCGTAATAGTACCTGAGCGGATACATCAGGGCAAGGCCGCGCAGGCCTGCGGGCATGGCCTCGACCGGCAGGGTGAAACCTGTCAGGGAGAGGCCCAGCACGCTGTACAGCGCGCCTATGCTAAGTGCGAAACGGCACACAGGCACCAGTCCGATAATGAAGACAGCCACGGCCTCGGATGCCAGCACAAGGAGGAAACAGGCCAGCAGCATCTGGCCAAGCCGCCCCGCCAGCGGGAAATGCATCCATTTGTAAAGGATCACCTCTATGGTCCACCCGATCAACGTGAACAGCACAGTATACAGTGCCATCTTCCCGCTGACCGCAGCGTATATGTCGCCGTCCACAGACTGGAGGAGGTGACGGCCAGTTCCATATTTGAGTTCGGTGCCGAGTGAATAAATGAGCAGGATGATGACAACCATCTGGAGCATTCCCGGAATCATCATGTTGACTAGGTAGGCTCCATAGTTCATAGTAGGATTGCCGATCTGGTGGACGTCGATGTCTACCGGCCGCAGCAGTCCCATGATGCTGCTTTCGGGCACTCCCTGCATCCGCAGGACTTCCCTCTGCACGGCTCCTCCAGTGAGGTTGACCATCGTCAGGAGATCCTTCCAGGCGAGCGAACCTCCGAGGAAGTAAAGCCCGTTGACATAGATGCTTACAGTAGGCTGACGCTGGGCCTGGATGTCACGGTTGAAACCGGCTGGGATGACGCAGACGGACGTCACCCGGCCTCCCTGCATGTCGGCGCGGGCTGGAGCGAAGTCGTCATAGAGGACGACCCGGCCCAGCTGTGTGGCGTCGAGTTGGCGGCAGAATTCGCGGGACGTGCTCGAGTTGTCTAGATCGACCACGGCGATGGGCACGTCGGAAGGGACGCCGTCCCTGAGGAATGTCAGGTAGAAGACCGTGCAGAACGCCATCACGAACACGGACCCGACGATATAGACAGGCCTGCGGACCCAGATCCGGACCTCGCGCCGGACGACGTTCCATATTTTACCTATGAATGTCATTTCACTACAAGTACTGTCATACCGGGACGCAGGCCTTCGACGGTTTCATTGGGGACTGCCCTGACCTCGAAGGTCTTGGCATCGTACTGGTCGGTCTCACGGGTTGCCTTCCATGTCGCATAGGACTCACGGACGGCAATATAGTTCACCGTCGCCTGAAGCTTCGCACCGTCGAGGGCGGGAACGCTGAGCGTCAGGACGTCACCGGTATTCATCCCGTGAAGCTGGTCCTCGCGGATGTTGAAGGTAAACCAGATGTCCGAGAGATCGGTAACCGTCATCACCGGCGAGCCCTGTCCGACAAGTTCACCCTGCCTGGGATAGATATTGGAAACTATGCCGTCTGCAGGAGCCGTAAGGTACAGTTGCTCCATATAGGAGTCAACCTCCTGGATGGCTCCCTCGGCCTGGCGGACCAGTGCCGCGGCTGCGGCCTTGTCCTCGTCGCGGGCTCCGCTCAGCGCTATGTCGTACTGGCTCTTGGCAGCCTTCGCCTGAGCGACGGCGGCGTCGTACTTCGCCTTGGTTTCATCATATTTCTGTGCAGCTACAACCTTCTGGTCATACAGGTTCTGTATGCGTTCGAAGGACTTCTTCATGACATCCTCCTGAACCAGGGCCTGCTGCCAGAGCTCATAGGCACCGGCTATCTGCTCCTGGCGCGCGCCGTTGCGCGCCTTGGCGCTCTGCGCCTGGGCGGCGCTGCGCGCGGCCTGCGCCTGCGCCATCTTTGCCCTTACCTGGGGGGAATCTATGAATGCGACGGTGTCGCCTTTGCTGATCTCCTGGCCTTCACGGCAGTAGAGTTCGGTCACATGGCCGGGAACCATGCATGAAATCCTGTATTCCGTGGCTTCAGCCTCACCTTGGATGATATGGGGCTTAGGCTTGCTGACAAGATATCCTACGAATGCGATTATCAGCACAATGGCCACAAGGGCGGCAAGCCCGATGACCAGATTGTAATTCTTCTTCTTTTCCATATCCTTGTATTTTTATTCGTTATCATTCATATCGCCATTGGCCTTGCGGAGATTTGCGGCAGCCATCTGCAATTCCGTACCCGCGTCTATGAGTTCGGAATTGGCCTGGAGCCAGGCGGTCTGTGCCGCCATCACGGTGTCGGAGTCGATAACTCCGGCCTCGAACCCCACGGTGGCG
>JBGUGW010000030.1:0-3609 GCA_045111695.1 Candidatus Cryptobacteroides sp.
GATAACATCGAGCCGGGAGGCTACCGGGATATCCTTGAGGGATTCGGCGGAAAGGACCGCCATCTCATCCTCCCTCAAATCGTACACGAGGTCTCGGTTTATCGACGTGGACTTCACGGTAAGCGTACCGGCTCTCTCGTCCACGACAATGCCGTGGCTGGAGAGGACCTCGCTCCACTTCTCCTTGGAGAAATACACGTCCGAGGTGATAAGCTCGGAATAGGGCTTCGCCTTCTCGCCGGTGGCCGGACGTGCCTGGATCTCGGGAACGACGTCCCTGAGATCTGCGAGCACGTCATGTGCATAGTAGGCAGAGCGAATCAACTGCTCGCTACGGTTTCCCTTGTAATAGAAACCATAGCCTCCGTTTTGCAACTCGCCCGGCTTCATCCTCCCGTCGGGACGGTCGGGGACAAGAGGAGCCCCGCCGTAGCGGAGTTCCCCGCCCGCGCGGCGCAGGTGGAAGCCTTCCTGGCTGCGCGGTGTCCAGCCGAGCATGCTCCGGCGTGCCCACAGGTCCCTGAACGGACTCGCGACCCTGCCGTATTCTCCCTCACCAATCCGGTAGCCGTGAAGGCCCATCACGACGCGCCCGTTGGCGTTGCGTGCATGGACGTAGTCCTTCGGCATGTCGAAGTCCTTTCCCACGACGGCCGTGAAGGCATCATAGGCCTTGCGGTTCGAGGAGTTCGTGCCCCCGTCCGTGAGGGCCATCAAGCGCTCACGCGAAAGGGGATAGGTGAGAAGAGGGGAGTCGTGGCCCTGTACGGCCAGCAGCACGCCGTCGCCGCTCTGGACGAGACGTGCCTGCATACCGTTGCGCCGGAGCGTGTCCTGCAGCTCCGGGGCGAGGCCGGCGTAGCGGCCAAGTACAGTGGATCGGGTAGGCATCGGACGGTCTGTTAATGGTTAGGCATCGCCGCGCTGGATCCCGTCCTCCAGGAGCGAAGCCCTGTAGTCGAGGAAAGCCTTGGCGGCGTCTTCATCCTCGATCCTGCCGGTGGCGCCGCAGAAGGACGAGAAGCCCTCCTGCAACTCCGGATCCGGGTGCATCTGGATGAAATCGAGTTCTGAGATCACCCCGCGCTGGCGCAGCTGCACCAGCTCGTCGTGGGTGTAGGTGAGGGGTTTCTTCTTCATGACGCCCTATCGTTTGAGCCCGCTGTTGCGGGCGATGGCCTTCTTCATCTCGTCCCAGAATTCCTCGGTGTAGTCCTGCTCGTGGACGTAATCGAGGTTCCCGTCCTGATCCATGAACCAGCAGCCGTAGATGCCGAAGGAGTAGCGCGACATGGTGGGTTCGCCCTTCTCCTTGTGCCACTTCTGGGAATCGCCGACCACGAGCCTCAGACCGGACTTCTCCGTCAGGTCGATGCCCATGGAGACTTCCTCGTCATCATCTGTTAGGCTGATGATATCCCCTTCCTGAAGGGATTGGATCTTGTCGGGCGAGAGCTCGAAGATGTCCATCAGGTGACTGATGTTCTTGCCGATGACAGGGGTGGGCACGTAGATGACCTGGTTGGTGCCGGTGTCGATCTGAACGAAGCACTTGGCCGTCTCGTCGTCCGGAGCGTGGCTGATGATGGCCTTGCCGGAACGGAGCGCCTCCTGCTCGCGGGGACTGTAACAGTCCAGGTCGCAGTGGACCAGGCGCGGATGGAACACGATGTCGGCTTCGTCATTCGCATCGCGGACCAGCTTGAAGCGGGCCCGGGCGCTGACAGTGCGTCCTTTCTTGTCCTTGATACTGATGGGAAGGACCGGAGAAAGGCGGCCGCTGAGGATGTCGTGGTAGACATCGGTGGGAAGGTCCTCGATCATCTCCTGGGTGAGCCCGAACTCCTCGAGGATGGCGTACGGGACTTCGTCTTCTTTGAATTTGTAACGTGACATGGTATAATGGTTTTCGTTGTTTCCTACGGCAAATTACCTATTACGCACGAGAGTTTTTGGTATACTATGGTAGAGTTCATGGTATACCCCATGGTATTTGTCGTTTTTCGGTAAAATGGTACTCTGGTGTGGTATTCTGACACGGAAATCAGGAAGAACAGGGTACGGAAATAACCCGTATTAGGTTAGGCTGAAGCAGAAGGTTACCAATATTTGGAGAGTGTATTTTGCGTTATACAATTATTTACCATTTTTGTATTCCGTAAAATACATCGATATGGTCCGTTCCTTCTGCTCCTTAGGGCCATAGTCAGTGGGTAAACTGCTCTTTCATTTGACTAGTCAAATCGCGCTTCGTTTGAGCCGAAAGGCATTTGATTTGAGCCGAAACAGGCAAATTTGAGCTGATAATTGCATTTTCGAGTAATTATTACTATTTTTGGCCCAAATGAAGGAGCATATGGAGAAAACAATCATAGATTACATCTGGACTCATCCGCTTTCTACAAGGGAAGAAGTCCGTAAGGGAACCGGATTCGCGGGAAGCGACTCCTCGCTCAAAAGGATCATCGCCGCCGCTGTCGATTCGGGAGAAATCCTCATGGTGGGTAGGGGGCGGACCGTCAGGTATGCGCCCAAAAAATACCCGGACGGTATCCAGACATTTGAAAAGATACGCAACGAGGGATATCTGTACATAGACAAGACGGACCTGGTGTATTCACTGGTGAACCGCTCGTCATCCTATGTGTTCCTGAGCCGGCCGAGACGTTTCGGGAAATCCTTGCTGATCAGCACGCTCAAGGCCTACTTCGAAGGGAACCGGGACCTGTTCAAGGGGCTTGACATAGAGAAACGGGAGAAACTCTGGAAAAGTTATCCCGTCGTCCGCCTGGACCTGAGCACGGCGGGAGACGCGCTGGACAAGGATCAGCTGTATCTCAAACTCAGCAACATCCTGGCCGAAAACGAAGACTGTCTCGGGGTGGCCAGGAACGAAACCCTTCCCGGAGAAAGGCTCAACTCCCTTGTCCTGCGGACCCATGAGAAATACGGCGAGAAAGTCGTCATACTCATCGACGAATACGACGCCCCCATGCTGAGCGCCATCTATGACGACGAGAGGACGGAGGAGTTCAAGAGGATCGTAAAGGAGTTCTTCTCGCCGCTCAAGAAACTGGAACCCTACCTGCGCTTCGTCTTCCTGACCGGGATCACCAAGTTCAGCCAGATGAGCCTGTTCAGCACGCTCAACAACCTGGACGACATTTCCCTTGACGACGAATACAGCGCCCTGTGCGGCTTCACGGCCGACGAGGTCAACCGGTCCTTCGCTTCGGGAATCCGTTCGATGTCCAGGAAAACCGGAGCGCAGCCCGAGGAGGTCGCAGCTCAGCTCAAACGTAGATACGACGGCTATCATTTCAGCCCCGCGTGCCTTGACATCTACAACCCCTTCAGCGTCCTCAAGGTGTTCTCTAAATTGAAACTTTCCGATTACTGGTTTTCATCGGGGACCCCCACGCTGCTGTTCGAATCCCTGAAACGGTTCAATACCCATCTCTATGATATCGACGGCATCGAAGTCCCCGCATCGGTGTTCAACCAGCCTACGGAATCCATCACAAGCGTCATTCCGCTCTTCTACCAAAGCGGTTACCTGACACTGAAGTCGTACTCCCCGGATACCGACACGTATGTGCTGGGTATCCC
>JBGUGW010000031.1:0-8835 GCA_045111695.1 Candidatus Cryptobacteroides sp.
TCAGTGGCTTCCTCGGGGAAGGCATCGCGCAGCGCCGCGGCCACAGGATGCGTCGAGTAATGCTCGACATGCGCCGCCATGTGCAGCAGATGGTGCTCGTCGCAGGTTTCGGGATGAACGGCCTCGACGAAGAACTGTCCGTGTGTCAGGGTGCCTGTCTTGTCAAAGACAACCGTAGAGGCCTTGGCAAGGGTATCCATGTAGTTGGCTCCCTTGACGAGGATGCCTTTGCGCGAAGCGCCGCCTATGCCTCCGAAGAAGGTTAGGGGCACGCTGATGACCAGCGCGCAGGGGCAGGAGACTACGAGAAACATCAGCGCCCTATAGAGCCAGGTAGGGAATGCTCCAGCGAAATCACCGCTGAAAAGGGGAGGGAGCAGTGCCAGTGCGAGCGCTGCAAACACCACGACAGGCGTATAGATGCGGGCGAAGCGCGTTATAAAAGCCTCGCTGTGCGACTTGCGCTCGCCGGCATTTTCGACAAGTTCGATGATGCGCGAGACCGTGCTCTCGCCGTATGCCTTGGTGGTGCGGAGGCGGATGACTCCGGTGAGGTTCACGCAGCCGGAGAGGATCTCGTCCCCAGCCTCAAGTTCGCGCGGGACGCTTTCGCCCGTAAGGGCCTTGGTATCCACCGATGTCGAGCCTTCTACGATGATCCCGTCGAGGGGGACTTTTTCTCCAGGCCTTACGACAAGGACATCCCCTATTTCGACGTTAGCAGGATCGACAGACTCGAGCTTGCCTTCGCGCTCGACATTGGCCACGTCGGGACGGATGTCCATGAGGTGGGCAATGCTGTCGCGGCTTTTGCCTTCGGCATAGCCCTCGAACAATTCTCCGACCTGGAAGAAAAGCATGACGAACACCGCTTCGGGGAAAGCGGTCTCTGCGCCGGGAAGGAATCCTATGCATAGGGCCCCTATCGTGGCGACCGACATCAGGAAATGCTCGTCGAAAGCGTCGCCGTGTGCGATGCCCTCGGCGGCTTCCTTAAGGGTATCGAAGCCGATGATGAGGTAGGGGACCAGGTAGATCAGCAGGAGCTGCCAGGTGGACAGGTTGCATTTCTTTTCGATGATGACCGCTGCGGCGAGCAGTATGGCCGTCACGGCGATCAGGATGATCCGCCCTTTCAGGCTTCCTTCCTCGTGATGATGCTCGTGATGATGCTCATGCTCGCAGCATTCATGCTCATGGTGATGATGCTCGTGTGACATATATGGTTGCTTTTTTATTTTCCGTCGGCAAAGTTAGCGGAAGATTACTGCAACCTGGTTGCAATGTCAGTCACGTGACGACTCGTACTCCTTGAGGGCCTTGATGGCGTGCGGGCAGAGGAGGAGCAGGGACAGGACGTTGATCCATGCAGTAAGTCCCACTCCTATGTCACCGAGCTGCCAGACGACATTGGCCTCACGCAGCGAGCCGAAGACGACCATCGCCAGCAGAAGGAAACGGTAGCACCAGATCAGCGTGCGCTCGGTCTTGACGGAGCCGTTGCGGCCGGAGAAAAGGTAGATGATGCTGGACTCGGTGTAGAAATAATAAGCCATCACCGTTGTAAAGGCAAAGAACAGCAAGGCGATGCTGACGAAAGCGCTTCCGAAGCCCGTGAATGCGGAATCCACGGCGGCCTGGGTGAAGCCGACATAGTTCGCTCCCAGTTCGGGGGAGTTGGCTACCAGCATCTCTCCGGTCTTGGCGTCAAGGATGTTGTAAGTGCCTGAGCACAAGATCATCAGAGCAGTAGCCGTACATACCAGCAGGGTGTCGACATAGACCGAGAATGCCTGCGCGAGGCCCTGGCGGGCGGGATGCGGGACGGCAGCGGCGGCGGAGACCATGGCTCCGCTGCCCTGGCCGGCTTCGTTGGAGAATATGCCTCGCTTGACTCCCATCATGATGGTAGATCCGAGGATGCCGCCCGCTACCGGCTTTATGCCGAAGGCTCCGACCACGATGGCCTTGAGGACGGCCGGGACGGCGTCAATATGCTGGCAGATGATTATGATTGAGAAGACAATGTATCCGAGCGCCATGAACGGGGTGATGACGGATGCAACGCGGGAGATGCTCTTGACACCGCCGATGATGACCAGTGCCAGCAGGAAAGCCATTCCGAGACCCGCGGCAAGGCTGGGCAGCTGGAAGGAATTGGTGAGCGCGCCCGCCACTCCGTTGGCCTGGACCGTAGGGAGCAGGATGCCGTATCCGATGATGGCGAGGATGGAGAAAAGGACTCCCAGGCCTGGTTTGCCCAGACCGTGCTCGATATAGCTTGAAGGACCGCCCCGGAATCCTGTCGAATGCTTGAACTTGTACAGCTGCGCAAGCGTGGACTCGACGAATGCCGTCGAGGCCCCGAAGAAGGCGATGATCCACATCCAGAAAACCGCTCCGGGCCCTCCAAGCGCGATCGCGGTCGCAACTCCGACGATATTGCCGGTGCCTACGCGTCCTGACAGTGCAATGCAGAATGCCTGGAAGGAGGATATGCCGTGCTTCTTTCCCGACTCGTCCCTCTCAGCCTTTGCAAAGAGGGAGCGTATCATCAGGCCGAAGCGCCTGACCTGCACGAAACGGGTACGGAATGAGAAATACATGCCTGCACCGACCAGGAGCACCACCAGCAGGGGGTTCCAGACGATGTCGTTGATAACGGATACGATCTTTTCAAACATGGGGGATACGGTTCGTTAGTTACGCTTGTAGATAAGGAAGCGCCATGTGACACCGATGTCATAGTTGTTGATATGGTCATGGTTGTCACGGAAATAGACGGCATGGAGGCGGAGGTTGTCGTTGCCGAGAGGGAAGTATTCGACTCCGCATCCGCCGTAGAGGTAGTTGTGACCTGCAGGGAGAGCGGTGTCGTATGAGATGCCGTTGGCATCCACGTTGGCGGCGTCATTCTCTTCATAGCCGACCTTGGTGCAGAGATTCCATTTTCCGACGGTCCAAATCGCTTTCATGATGACGGTCCAGTCGGAGAAGAAGAAACGCTCCTGGTGGAAGGATGCGCGGTTCATCAGGTCCACGTCCACGACGAGGTCCCCGAGGGGGAATTTGTTGCCGAGGGCGATATAGTTCATCTTACGATGGTACTGGTCTTCGACTATGTTGAAGCTCCAGAGAGTTTTCCAGTGCTTCGTGGGACGGCCGCTCCAGTAGATGTTGTACGAGTAGGCGTCCTGAAGTCCGGAAGATACCGGGGAAGGCGCGAACTGGAATGAGACCTGTTGGTCCGGGGCATATGTGTAGTGCGCGGCGGCACCGAAAGCGTAATACTGGTAGAGATGGTTGAGGAATGCGCTGTAGTAATAGACCTCGATGGGAGGGGAGTCGAACTCGTATCCGCCCACGAGGATGCCCTGCTTGCCCAGGGTGAACGACCATTTGCTGCGCGTCTGCCAGTTAATCCAGAGGAAATCCGTGGCATTGAAGGGATTCTGCTCATCGATCTTCTTGTTCATCCTCTGGCGGATGCGGAAGCTGATGTTGTCCGTCAGGTGGCCCTTCATGTGGATGTTGAAATAGTCTCCCTGGAAATGCGTGTCGTAGACGCCGTCTTCCGTCTGCTGGTGGAACGTGGCGCGGGTGTCGACGGATATCTCGTCTATGTGCGTCTGCTGCGCGCGCAAAGGGGATGCGCAGAAGATGCACGCCGCCAGGATGACGGCGGCCAGCACGCATCCGGATATCCTTGACACAATGTGGTTGAAGAGTTCGGTCATCATTATGGGTTTTGTATGCGCTGATATGCGAGTCTTTCGTCTCCCGAGGCAAGATAGATGATGCCGCAGTATGCGAATCCGTGCCGCTCGATCAGCCGCTGCATTATCCTGTTGTCCCGGTGCGTATCGATACGGAGATTGGCGTCGCGCTCCGCGCACCATCTGATCATGTCGCTGAAGATGCCGTGGGCTTCCGGGAAGCTTGCTATACGGTGGATGACATGATAGGGCAAGGTGTCGTCTAGCCAGCGTCCTCCCTCTATATACGAATAGGTAGGTTCCGGGGAGGGGAGGAATGCGAAATAAGCGACGACGCGCCCGTCGTCCTCGATGACGATCGCACCGTTCTTCTCCATATCCGCCTTCACGGCCCCGGCATTGGGGTAGCTGTCGCTCCACTGATGGAGATTGCCCGAAGCACGCATAATGCTCCTGGCGGCATCGAATACCGCCAGGATGCCGTCAATGTCGGACAGCCGTGCTTCGCGGATGACTCTCATCGTGGGATCAGTTGGCCCGGGCCCTGGCCGCCTGGCGGGAGACACGCCTCGCAGCGCGCGGCTGGGGGCGCTCCGGCTCGGCGACAGCCTGGCCGGTCAGTCTCTTGAACTCGTCCTTGGCTTTCTGCATCTGCTCGAGGAAGCGTTCGCTCGTATGGAGCTTGGCATATGCGATGCTGGCGGCAAGATAGCCGGCGTCGACGTCGCTCTGCCAATGGGCTCCGACGATGACGCGGCTCTCCCCGTACATGTATCCGCGGGCCATCAGCGTATCGGCCGCGGCGGGATTGATCTCGGTCAGCAGGAGCGCGGCACTCCATCCGAGGACGGTATGTCCCGAAGGAAATGAACCATTGCGCACAAGGCTCGGTTCGTACTCCGGAGTCGCCGTGTGCTCGTTGAAGACCATGAAGGGCCTCCGGCGCATGTAGCGTATCTTTGGTATGGAAGTGATCTTGTCGCAGGTGTTGGTCCCGTCCCTGAGCACCTTGTAGATCTCAGGCGTCTCCTCATAGGAAATCTGGAGGCCGAAGGGGCCGCTGAACTCCTGGATGATGAGCCTCAGACTGAACTCGGCGTCAAGCTTGGCGATGGAGTCGCGCACGTGGTCGCGGCGGACTTCCTTGCCCCACTGGTACTGGGCGACATCATATGTGAACTTGTGTATGATACTGTCCGGGGGAGGCGGGAGTATCTTCATGAGATCCGGCATTTCGCGAGAGTGGAAATAGGGTTCAGGCTGGCTGGGGTCTTCCTGCGCCTTCAAGGGGGCTGCGCAGAATGCAAATAGAAGGATGGTGGTGAACATCCATCTTGAATGGTTCATCATATTCGTTAAGTGTTTTTTGTTAGTACTACAAATATATGAAAAGAATTTTCTATATTGCATCAGCAATAACCAATCACAGACCTTTAACATGAAACTGAAGTCTTTCCTGACCGCCTCGATCGTAATTGGCCTGGCGGCTTGTATGTCAGCCCGTGGACAAAGCTACTGCAATCCTCTCCCTATGCCTGTAGGGCAGGGAGGCAATGCCGGAGGTGATGTCACCGTCCTTGAGGAGGGCGGAAAGTACTACATGTGCTGCTCAGGCGGCGGCATGTGGGTGTCCGACGATCTGCTCAACTGGGAGTTCCACGCAGTGGAGCACATCCCCGTTGCGCCTGACCTCGCAAAGTTCAACGGCAAGTTCTACCTTACGGGCAATACCGACCACGTCTATGTAGCCGACAATCCGCTGGGACCTTACACCGACCTCGGCCTTTTCAAGAATACCGGTCCGGTCGAGGATGGATGGAACGGCGGCTTCGATACCAAGATTTTCGTGGACGACGACAACCAGCCTTACCTGTTCTGGCCCGGACGCGGCATCAGCGGCATCTATGGCGTTAAACTGAATCCGAACGACATGACAGAGTTCATGGACAAGCCTACACATCTCTTCGGATTCAACCCCATGCATGCCTGGGAGCGTTACGGCGAGATGAACGAGTATCCCGGCGTGGCCTGGATCGAGGGCCCGTGGGTCATTAAGCGCAACGGCATCTATTATCTCGAGTATTCTGCCTCCGGCACCCAGTGGAAGACCTATGCTGAGGGATACTATACCGCGACTTCTCCGCTCGGGCCTTACACCTATGCCCCCAACAACCCTCTTCTCAGGAAGACCGAGGGTCTCGTCACGGGTACCGCGCACGGATCCATCGTCAAACTTAAGGACAAAGACGAGTGGTGGCAGTTCTATACCATCGTCCTCTCCAATCCTCCCGGGGGACGCCGCATTGGCATGGACAAGATCGAATTTGATTCCGACGGCCTCATGTACTGCACGGTCACCGATACGCCCCAGCCCGCTCCGGGCACGGTGGCGAAAAAAGACGTTCCCGCATCCATCCCCGTCACCATCAACAAGATGAATGCGATGAACTCCCTGTCCAAGTTCTCGTCCCAGCAGAACGGCTTCCCGGCCGCGTTCGCCGTAGACAACTACAGCGGCACGGTGTGGATGCCCGAGACTGATGATCCCCAGCCGTCCATCACCGTCGAGCTTTCCCCGGCGACACGTTTCGACGTCGTGCAGCATTTCACGGTAGATGCCATGCGCGTGATGTTCAGCGGCGGCGGAAGGAGGGGATTCGGCGCAGCCCAGACCCTCCCGGTTTATAAATACAAACTGGAGGTCTCGCAGGACGGCGAGAAATTCCAGACCGTCCTGGACAAGACCGGCAACAAGGACTCCAAAGATACGGTTTACGAGGTGTTCAAGCCCGTCAACTGCCGTTTCGTGAGACTTACCGTGACCGAGTGGCCCAAGAACGCTCCTCTCGGCATCATCGATTTCACGGTCTTCGGATATCCCGACGGATGGGATGCCGCGGCCGTAGCCACTCCTACATTCTCCAATCTTCCTCTTGACGGTGAAGCCACCGGAAACCGATAGAAATATGAAAGCAAGAATCTTTTTAGCGGCTTTAGCCGTCCTGTTTGCCGTCCAAGCCAGCGCGCAGCGGCCGCGTCCAAACGCCAACCTTCCCAAGTGGGAAGGCGTAGCCGATACTCCCCAGATGGGCTGGAGTTCCTGGAACTGTTTCATGACCGAGATCAACGAGGAGTTGATAAAGGCCACTGCTGACGCCATGGTCGATCTCGGCCTGGTTGATGCGGGATATGTGTATCTCAACCTCGATGACGGATGGCACGGGGAGCGCGACGAGAACGGTTTCATCCACGAAGACCTCGAAAAGTTCCCCTCAGGCATGAAGGCTCTTGCCGACTATCTGCATGGGAAAGGACTCAAGCTCGGCATATACAGCGATGCCGGAAACTTCACCTGTGCGTGCTATTCCGGCAGTCTTGGTCATGAGTACCAGGATGCCATCACATACGCCGCCTGGGGTGTCGATTACTTGAAATACGACTGGTGCTTCACTACGGACGTGAACCCGAAGGGAGCTTATACGCTCATGCGCAATGCCTTGGGCAAGGCCGGAAGGCCCATCTTCTTCAGCATGTGCGAGTGGGGAACCAACAAACCCTGGGAATGGGCTGCGGATGTCGGGCACTCATGGCGCACCACTGGCGATATCGGCCCTGCATTCCTGCCGGTTCCTGTCACTTACGACGAGAACGGACGCAGGAAGTGGAAACCCCAGAGCGTCATCGAGATCATCGACCAGAACGAGCCGCTCCGCAAGTATGCGGGACCCGGCCATTGGAACGACCCCGACATGCTCGAAGTGGGCAACAGCTCGACCGTGGATGGCGTGTTCTACGACATGACCGAAAGCGAGGACAGGGCTCATTTCACCATGTGGTGCATGATGGCCGCTCCTCTCATCCTCGGCAACGACCTCACCAAGATCACCCCCGAGACCCTTGCCATCATCAAGAACAAGGACATGATAGCCGTGGACCAGGATCCCCTCGGAGTCCAGGGACTGCGCTTCAGGAACGAGGACAATCTCCAGTACTGGTTCAAGCCGCTCGTGGACGGGGACTGGGCCTTTTGCGTGATGAATATCGGCGAGGAAGATGCGAACCTCGTCTTTGACTGGTCGGAGCTGGAGGTTACGGACGAACTCAGCGGCCGGAGCACCTCCTTCGACTCGGTGAACTACATGGTCAAGGATATATGGAACCCCGATGCCAAGCAGGTCCCGACCCTTGTCAAGGGCAAGGGCAAGCAGAGGGGACAGCTTGTCGTCAACAGTCTCAACGCGACCGTCAAGCCCCATGATGTCGTGGCATACAGACTCATTGCTGAAAAATAACTGATTTGATATGAAAAACTTACCTTTGTTGCTCCTGGCCATGCTTCTGACAGTTTCGTGCAAGGACAAGCAGGCCAACGACTATCCTTTCCGCCCCGTTCCTTTTACGTCAGTGGAAGTGACTGACTCTTTTTGGGGCCAGAGGCTCAAGGCCTCACGCGAGGTCACGATACCGCTCGCATTCAGCAAGTGCGAGGAGACCGGAAGATACCGCAACTTCGAAGAGGCGGCGCAGCAGCTCCAGTCTTCGGAGAATCTCGGTTTCGTCGTCGGAGGATTGCCTTTTGACGATACGGACGTGTACAAGACCATCGAGGGAGCTTCGTATCTCATGCAGACATACCCCGATCCGCGTCTTGACGCGTACATCGACAGTGTCCTTGTGATAGTCGCAGCGGCCCAGGAGCCTGACGGCTACCTTTATACCGCAAGGACCCGCAATCCGGAGCGCCCCCACAGATGGTCCGGCAAGGAGCGTTGGGCTCAGATCGAGGACAGTCACGAGCTGTACGACCTCGGCCACATGGTGGAGGGAGCCATCGCCCATTACCGGGCGACCGGCAAGCGCAATTTCCTTGACATCGCCATAAAGTATGCGGACTGCGTGTGCAGGGAGATCGGTCCGGGGGAGGACCAGCAGGTCAAAGTCCCCGGCCATCAGATCGCCGAGATGGCGCTGGCCAAGCTCTATACCGTCACAGGGGACAAGAAATACCTTGACGAGGCGAAGTTCTTCCTTGACATGCGCGGCAGGGGCGAGAAGGGCATGGACGCCTATCGCCAGTCGCATGTCCCTGTCCTCGAGCAGACCGAGGCCGTGGGACATG
>JBGUGW010000032.1:0-7150 GCA_045111695.1 Candidatus Cryptobacteroides sp.
TCGCTGACGACCTTGCCGCCGCCTTCGGTCACCGTGTAGCGGATATCGGCAGCGGTCAGCGAGTGCCCGGAATAGCTCTTGAGTGTACCCTTGACTTCGATGCTGTCCCCTGGGAAATACAGGTTAGGATCAGGGTTGAAAGTCAGGTCAAAAGTCGGAAGTATGAATTCATCGACGCGGATACTGGCGGAAGCCAGCTGCCTGTTGCCGTCGAAAACGACAATGCGGAAAATGCCGCCGCGCTCCTGCCGCTCAAGGAGGAACTCTCCGGCGGTGGAGCCGAATTCTCCGGTCTCAAGCTCCAGTGTGTTGACAATCTTGCCCTGGGTATCAAACAATTTGACAGTCAGTTTCCTGTCGGCTTGTGTGTGTATCTTCTCAGCCAGGTCGCCATAGTACCTGATGACCTTGAAACGGACGGTCTCACCCGGGTTGAATGCACTGCGGTCTACAAAGATGGAGGCGTATGCCTGTTCGTCAGCAATCCTCTTTGTCTCATCAATACTGGCAAGGCTGCACTCCTGGGTCTTGCGGAGCGTTCCGTCAGCGTCCATGAGAGAGATGACGATGCGTTTTTTCCATCTGTCAGACAGGAACTTGCCGGTGAAATCCTTGGGCAGATAGGTGAAGCCCTCCTGCATGTCGAAGTCCTTGAGTTCGGCCAGGACCTTGTCCTTGTTGTCTAGCAAGGTGATGTCCGCCTTATGTACCGGCTCGCCGCTTTTTGCCTTGGCCACAAAGATAGCATAGCCCCGGGCATCCTCCTTATGCGCGGCGGATAGACCGTAACGCTTGTAGTCCTGCACTGAAGATACCTTGCCGTCCTTGCATTCTACGGTATAACTGCCGTCGTCGAAGGCAGGCAGCTGTATCTTTACGGTGTCCTGACTGTAATAACTCTTGGTTGGATTGTCAAGCCTGGAGGAAAAGACAGTCTTGTCCTTGTCCTTTACCGTCACGTTGATCCCGGAGAGATTGCGCAGCGAGGCCGTCAGGAGACCCTCTTCGACGGAGAACCAAACTCCCTTGTCGTCAAGCTGTTCAATGAGCGATTCAATCTCGGTGCAGCATTCCGCGATATCCTTCTCCTTGCCGGAGAATGCCTTGCGGTCCTTCTCGAAGGCAGCAGCCTTGTCCCTCAGGGCTTTGTACTGCTCTGACGTACCTTTCTCACCGCGTTCCAGCTGCTCGAATTCCATGGCCAGAAGGGCCTGCTTCGCCATGAGCGAGACGGCCTTGCCATCGTATTTGCGTGCGTACTCCTCCATCCTTTCCTTGGAGCGGAATTCATCCCTGAGCCAATGTATGCGGGTGAATTCTAGGAAAGCCGCATCCGGATACCTGTCTCCAAGAGTTTTCTCCAGCATGCCAGCATATTCTTCGATGGCGCTGGAATTCCAGCGGTTCCCGAGAACGAGCGACCAGAGGACATACTCCCAGTCATTGGGAATGCGCTCAACAAGGACCTCCTCGTATATCTCGGAGGCAAGGCGGTCGTCTTCTTCGTAGAATTCGGAATGACGGCCTTTTTCCAGCCTGTCGCGGTTCTTTTTCAGGAATTCGGATTTTCCGGCAAGGTTGTGGCGGGAATTGTAGAATGTCAGTACCGGCTCGTCAAAGGCTTCGATATCCTTCTGGAACTGGGTGTACAGGCTGTCCCGCAGCTTCCAGTTACGGGAAGACGCAACGTCGACATAAGTGTCTCCAGCCCGGTAGAAATCCCAGGGGAGACGTTCCTTGGTGGCGATGCGTTTGATCTCCTGGAGGACTTCCATGGCCTTCTGGGGCCTGTCGGCCCTGTAGGCGGCTTCGTAATCCTTCCAGAGCTTGCTCACCTGCGTGTTGTCCCGTGCGTCTTTCGCGCTATTGTTTTCCATTGCTATCGATCCTGTAAATAAAATGACGGCCAGCGGAATGAGCCATAGTATCCGTTTCATCTCTCTGTCGTTTTATGTGGTCTGAAGGCCGCTCAGGGCGGCCACGGCTTCAGATACTACAAAAGTGCTGCCACCGATGTAGATGAGGGGTTTGCTGTTGTCCGCAGCCAATCCAAGGGCGAGTTCAATACCGTTTGTAACACTGCCGCCGAAAAGGACTTTGCCAGGAAATGCGGAGGAGAGCCTGACGAAAAGGACATCCGCCTTCATGGCGCGCGGCGTATCGGGTGCGACGGTGATGTATGTTGCCTCCTGCGGCATCAGCGGCATGATGCCGTCGAGGTCCTTGTCGGCCATTACGCCGTACACGATGATGAGGCGGTCATAGCGACCCGTGCTGAGGTATTCCTCCAACTGAGAGAAGTTCCCCGCCAAGGCCGGGGGATTGTGGCCGATGTCGCACAGCATGTCCGGATCGCGCCGCAGCATTTCCCACCGTCCGTGGAAATCCATCCGCCGGGCGGTGTGGGCTATTGCCTGCAGGACTCCCTCCGAAGGCTCGACTCCCAGCACATCCAGCACGGTCAGCGCAGTCCGTAGATTCTCGGCCTGCCATTCGCCCTGCAGGTCCATCTCTTTCAGAAGCAGTTCTATCCTCTCGCCCAGGTACAGGGCCCGAAAAGCTTGTGTTCCAGCTCGCGCTAAAAGCTTTTCGGACCCTGCATCCGCATAAATTAAGGGGCAGGGGGCTGCGGAGGCGGCGGCCTCGAAGACGGGCGCGGTCTCCGCGTCCCGCGTCCCGACCACGGCCGGCACGCCGGGCTTGAAGATCCCGGCCTTCTCTCCGGCGATTGCCGCGCGGGTGTCGCCCAGCTGGGCGCAGTGGTCGAGCCCGATGCTCGTGACCACCGCCACTTCGGGCGTAATGATGTTCGTGCTGTCGAGGCGTCCGCCGAGCCCGACCTCGATGACGGCAATGTCGACTTTCTCGTCAGCAAACCAACGGAACGCCATACCTGTCGTGATCTCGAAGAACGACAGGTTCAGCCGGTTGAAATCTTCCTCCCATTCCGTGATGAAGTCCCACACTGCCTCTTTCGATATCAGCCGGACCGGATTGCCTGAGCCCCCGTCGAGTATGCGCATCCTCTCGCGGAAGTCGAGGATATGCGGGGAAGTATACAGGCCGACCTTCAGCCCGGTGGCCGCAAGTGCGGAGGCCAGCATGTTGGCCACGGAGCCCTTGCCGTTGGTGCCGGCGACATGGACGGACCTGAAGCCTTTGGAAGGACTGCCAGTCAGGGCATCGAACTCCTCCATATGGGCGAGTCCGGGCTTGTATGCTTCGCCGAATCCGGTATTCTGGACGGAGGGGAAACGGACGAAGATTTCTTCTAGTTTGTGCTGATATTCAGAGTCGTTCATATCGTTTTTTTGCAACTGAATTCAAATTTAGTTATTTTTACAAAATGATTACCCGCAACATGGACGAAAAGGTGTCAGCGTTGTATTCAGAATACATCATCGACGGTGTCCCGCAGGAGCTTACGCCTGCGCGTATCCTTGATGCCATCATGGTGGAGGACGGCTCACGGCCGTCCATTCTCGAGGGCGTTCCCGAACCCGTCGTGGACGAGACGGTCGATCCCGCTCCCAAGCCGTGTGACACCGATCCTACCTGCATCGACGAGTATCTCAAGCGCATCCGCGCCATCAAGTCCTGCGTTTTCCCGGTAGCATTTCCCGAGACATACACCAAGTCCCGTATAGCATGCGCGCTCATTGACGCCATATGGCGCAAGGGGCATTTCCGCCTTGGCGACCTGGCCCTCAGGCTCGACTGGACCTGGAATCCGCAGCGCATCGGAGACATGGCGGCGTTCTACGCCTCCGTCTCGTCGGCTGCGGACTATGTAGATTCGCTGGGACTGCGACTTTCCGGGTATTCTTATGCAGTGACGGAAGGGGAGAGCGACGTGACCGTCGCGCCTTCGCTCGCGGTGCAGCGTCAGGAGACCGACCCGTCCGTTCCGGACGATCCTGATTTTTTCACCGAACTGCCTTTCCGCACCGAGCATCCTAAGCTGCGCGTGCAGAACTTCCATCCGTCCAAGTTCCTGCCGGATGCCGGCAGCTGGCTGATATACGTTCCTTTCGAGAACTGCGAGTACCGCCTCGGTGCCTCGCTGCTGGCCCAGGCGCTCGGCTCCTCCGGTGCTGTCGCACCGCAGCTCGTGGATCCCGATTATTTCATCGACTGCTACGAAGTCGTGCGGGAGCTCGTTGAGGACGGCATCATCCTCTCCGGCGTGACCGTCGGGCGCGGAGGGCTCATCACCGCCCTCAAGCGCATGGCCGGCCCCAAGGTCGGCGCAAGCGTCGAACTTGCCGGCCTGATGCGCGCCACGGGCGAGAAGGACATCGTGCGCCTGCTCTTTGCCGAAGTCCCGGGCGTGCTTTTCCAGATCGCGGACATCGACTATGACTATGTCGATGCCGAACTCCTGCTCCAGGACATCGCATTCTATCCGCTCGGACACCCCGTTCCAGGGGAGTCCGGCATCAATGTGACTTCCTCGGACACGTCCGGCATCCAGACCATCCTCGAGTCGCTCATACGCAGCCAGAGTTCAGAAGGAGAAGACTAACCACATACCATATATGCCAAGATACGCCAATGTCCCTTCGGGGAAGAAATCCCATGGAAAGCCCAAAATATTCGTGCTGGACACCAACATCATCCTGCACGACTACAAGGCCATACGGAAGTTCCAGGACAATAATGTCGTCATACCGATAGCCGTCATCGAGGAGCTTGACAAGTTCAAGAAAGGCAGCGACGCGCTTGCGTTCAACGCCCGCGGCTTCGTACGCGAGATCGACCGTCTGACCGAGGGCAAGTTGTTCGGCAAGGATGGTGTTCCCATCGGGAAGGGGCTGGGCAAGATCAAGATCGAGCCCAATCATCCCTTTGCTGACGAGTTCAAGGATTTCTTCATGGATGACATCCCTGACCACCGCATCCTCGCCACCGCCATGTGGGTGCGGGACAACAACCCCGGCACTTTCGTCGCCCTCATCACCAAGGACGTCAACCTCCGCATGAAGGCCAAGGCCGCCGGCATGGAGGTCCAGGACTACCTCACCGACAAGGTCGAGGAAGCCAAGGTGGAAGGTGCCACAAAGGAGGTGCAGACCATCGAAGCCGATCCAGCTGTACTTCAGGCATTGGCCTACGGCAAGGATAACAGCGTCGAATGGGAGGATATCCTCGACTCCGAGCCCA
This sequence comes from Candidatus Cryptobacteroides sp., assembly GCA_045111695.1. Classification (GTDB taxonomy): domain Bacteria; phylum Bacteroidota; class Bacteroidia; order Bacteroidales; family UBA932; genus Cryptobacteroides. The sequence goes on from JBGUGW010000032.1 coordinate 5,164, forward strand.
GGCCCAACCAGTTGTTCAAGTTCACCTGGAAAGGATCGGACAAGGATGTCGTCTGCGCGCGCTACGATCCTTTCCGTAAACGTATAGTCCTTGTCAGGACCCGCGAGGCTTACGGCATCCGCCCGCGAAACGACGAACAGAAATTCGCTCTGGACGCCTGTCTGGATCCGAAGATCCAGCTTGTCTCCCTCACGGGAGGCGCCGGTACCGGCAAGACCCTGATCGCGCTGGCCTCCGCCCTCGAGCAGGAGCGCGACTTCGACCAGATTATCCTCTCGCGTCCTACCGTCATCCTGGGCAACCAGGACATCGGGTTTCTGCCCGGAGACCAGAAGACCAAGATGAGCCCGTACCTTCAGCCCTTGATGGACAACCTCAACGTTATTAAGGCCCAGTTCCGCCCCTCGTCGAAGGAAGCGCTGAAGATAGAAGGGCTGCTGAAGGACGAGAAACTCGTCATTTCGCCGTTGGCCTATATCCGCGGCCGCAGCCTCGGCAATGCCTTCTTCATCATCGACGAGGCGCAGAACCTCACCCCGCACGAGATCAAGACCATCATCACCAGGGCGGGCGAGGGTACCAAGATGGTATTCACCGGCGATATCTTCCAGATTGACCAGCCGTACCTCGACCAGTGGTCCAACGGACTCACGCACCTGGGCGAGAAGATGACCGGCCAGAAACTCTTCCAGCATGTGTTCCTGCGTAAGGGCGAGAGGAGCGAATTGTCGGAGATTGCGGCAAAACTCTTATAGGTGATAAATAATTTTTTAATTAGGCCGGAAAGTTGTAAATTCGCGGCCGATAAAATGGAAATATAATAACAAAAAAGACGACGTTATGTTTGAAAGCAAGAAGAGAGTCTATCGTTTCGGCGGAAAGCAGGCCGAAGGCGATGGTACCATGCGCGAGCTCCTTGGTGGAAAGGGAGCCAACCTGGCTGAGATGAGCAGGCTTGGAATGCCTGTCCCTGCCGGATTCACTATCACTACCGAATGCTGCGCCGAGTATTATGCACTCGGCGGCGGATATACTGAAGAGCTCAAGATGGATGTCGGTGCCGCCCTCATCGCCACCGAGAAGATCATGGGCAAGAAGTTCGGCGATCCCGAGAACCCGCTCCTTGTCAGCTGCCGTTCCGGCGCCCGCAGTTCCATGCCCGGCATGATGGACACCATCCTCAACATCGGCCTCTGCTCCGATACCATCCCCGGCATGATCAAGAAGACCGGCAACCCGCGCTTCGTGTACGACTCCTATCGTCGTCTCATTATGATGTATTCCGACGTCGTCATGGAGAAGGCAGAGGGCATCGAGCCTGAGGACGGACAGAGCATCCGCCAGCAGCTCGACCGCATGATGGCCGACCTCAAGGAGGCGAAAGGTTACAAGTCCGACACCGAGATCACTGCCGAGGAGCTCAAGGACCTCTGCGAGCAGTTCAAAGTCAAGGTCAAGGAAGTCCTCGGTGTCGAGTTCCCCGACACTGCCAAGGACCAGCTCTGGGGTTCCATCGGCGGCGTGTTCAAGTCCTGGAACGGCAAGCGCGCCATCGCTTACCGCCGCATCGAGCGCATCCCTGACGACTGGGGCACCGCCGTCAACGTCCAGTCCATGGTGTTCGGCAACATGGGTGACAACTCCGCTACCGGCGTTGCATTCTCCCGCAACCCCGCTACCGGTGACAACAAGTTCTATGGCGAGTGGCTCATCAACGCCCAGGGCGAGGATGTCGTTGCAGGTATCCGCACCCCTAATCCTCTCAACGAGGCCACCAAGAACGACCATAACAGGAATCTCAAGTCCCTTGAGACTGCCATGCCTGAGGTTTACAAGGAGCTCGACGAGATCCGTCTCAAGCTCGAGAACCACTTCCATGACATGCAGGACATCGAGTTCACCATCCAGGAGGGCAAGCTCTGGATGCTCCAGTGCCGTATCGGCAAGCGCACCGGCCTTGCCGCCCTGCAGATGGCCGTGGACATGG
>JBGUGW010000033.1:0-2144 GCA_045111695.1 Candidatus Cryptobacteroides sp.
GTCCTCCCCGCGCTCCTCGTCGCCCTTGAGGCCCTTTCCGATGGCGCGGAAGCCGACGGAGACGGCGTGAAGGGAGCCGAACTGCAGCTTGCGGAAGATCTTGTCGGCCTTCGGGTTCAGGCTCGCAGGCTCGAACGTGATGCGGACGATGAGCTTGTCGTCCTCGATGAAGGCGACGCCCTTGCCGATGATGTCGTCAGGCTCGGCGCTCTTCGTCCAGGAAGATCCGTATACGTCGTGCATGTAGCCGACGATGCCGTTCTTTGCATACCGGGAGAGGTCCCACTTGTCTACCGGGAGGACGGTCCCGTAGGAATCCACGGAGCTGTCGGAAGCCACGAACTCGACCGTGCGCTTCTCCTCGTCAATCTTGCGGATCTCCGGGGCGTCCTGCCACCGGCGGATCAGTTTCTCTTCTGCCATGGCTCTTCTACGATTCGGGTTCCGCCGGCGCCGCCTCGGTGGTCTTCTCGATGGCGGTGCCGTACTGGTACACGTTGTTGAACTTCACGTACAGCTTGATGTCGTACTTCGTCGAAGCGTCCAGGCTCGAGAGGGTCGTGGAGATGTCCTGCGAATCGCTCGCCTTGTGCGTCCAGCTGCTGGCCGAATGCTTCTTGTAGGCGACACCCCACGTCCCTTCCTTGTAGAAGCGGACGGAGCCGGTGACGGCGATGGAGGACGAAGTGGTCTCACCCGCCGTCGGCGTGCCGATTTCGGCAATGTTGTTGCGATAGAGTTTCAGCATAGTTATTCCTTTTTATCGCCGGGGTCGCCGACGGTGGTGTAGTTCAGCGGAATGCGCGGCTCATCCAGGCCCGGGAGCTTCTTCATGCCCTCGAACTCGCGCGCCTCGTTGGGCGTCATCCAGCCGGCGTTGATGCCCTTCTCGTAGAAGACGGCGCGCGCCTGGGCGTCGCCCCTCATGAGGCCGTTCAGGTCGAACTTGACGTGATACTTGCCGCGCTCATCCTTCGAGAAGAGTTTCAGCTCGAGCTGCTTCTCGATGCGCTTGCAGATGGGCCTCAGGGAGTATTCGCCGAAGAAGATGTTCTGCTGTTCGATGTTGGAGAACGTCGCGTGAGAGAGCTCCGCGAGCATGTGCGGGGGGATGCAGAAAATCCGGGCGATGTCGTCGATGGAGAACACCTTCGACTGGATAAGCTGCGACGCCTCGGGGGACAGATTGATGGCCTTGTACTTGAAGCCGTATTCCAGGAGCGGCGTCGCGCCGTTCGTCGCGGTCGCCTGGTAGTGCTTCATGAAAGCGTCATAGTCATCGTCGCCCAGGGCCTGGTCCGTCTCCAGGGTGCCCTTGATGGCGCCGCCGGTGCGGAAGAAGTCGGACGTGAACTTCTGGGCCGCGATGCCCTCGCCGATGGCTGCGGCATTGTAGCTGATAGGATCGATGCCGCGGATGCCGTCGAGCGTGAACATCATAAAGTGCAGCATCTCGAAGTCCAGGTACGTACCGTCCAGGAAGGAGAAGTCCGGGTCCGTAGCCTTGACGACGTAGATCTTCTCGCCGTTGATGAAATACACCTTGACCCAGGAAGGATCTATCTGATGAAGGGCGACGAGCTTCCCCTTGTCATACTGCTTCAGGGCGAAGGCGTTCCCGCGCCCCTCGAGCCAGCCGATGATCGTGAACCAGAACGCGAACACGTCCGTGTAGGGGTTCGGGCAATCGCAGAGGACGGCGTGGGCCGGATGTTCCGGCGCCTCGACGAAGCCCCCGTCGGAATCACTTTTCATCACGGACTTGGGAAGGCCGGCGATGTTCTCCGCAAGCAGCTTGATGGCGGCGAACACGGCCGTAAAGCGAAGCGCCGTGTCCGAATTGACCACGACGCCCGCGTCGATGCCGTTGTTGTATATGCCGGCGAGGTTTCCGATGCTGCTGACGGGCCCCAGCAACCAGCTCCGGAGGGCGGATTTCAGCCCCTTGCGTTTCCTTTCTCTTGCCATAATACATTACAAAGTATGCAAATGAGCAAGAGATTTTACTGGACATTTTTCCGAAAATCTATACCAACTGAGGAAGAAAATGAATACCAACTGAGAAATCAGCGGTCGCGGCGCTTCCGGAAGGCGTCAAAACTCTTGAAACGGTCCCTTCCGAACACTGACCTGTATTCCTCGTT
>JBGUGW010000034.1:0-2239 GCA_045111695.1 Candidatus Cryptobacteroides sp.
GTCAATCCGCGCGTGTCCCGGTCCTCCGCCCTCGCCTCCAAGGCCAGCGGCTTCCCGATCGCCCGCGTGACGGCGAAGATCGCCGTGGGCCTCACCCTCGATGAGATCAACGTGGCGGGCGCCCCCGCCTGCTGCGAGCCCGCCATCGACTATGTGGTGGCCAAGGTGGCGCGCTTCCCCTTCGACAAGTTCAGCGAGGCGTCCAACGAGCTTGGCACCCAGATGAAGGCCACAGGTGAGGTCATGTCCATCGGACGCACCCTCGAAGAGAGCATCCTCAAGGCCATGCGCTCCCTGGAGTCCGGTTGTTGCCACATCCACAAGAAGAAGTTCGACGACTGGAGCGAGGAGCAGTTGCTGGAATACATCTCAACCCCGACGGACGACCGCATCCACGCGATCGCGCAGCTGCTGCGCCTGCGCATCGACCTTTCCCGCATCTACGACCGCACCAAGATCGACATGCTCTTCCTGGAGAAGATATACAACATCATCAGGATGGAGCGCAAGGTGAAGGCGGCCCCCGGAGACGTCGCTATCCTTAAGGAAGCCAAGCGCATGGGCTTCGGCGACCAGTTCATCGGACAGCTCTGGGGCTGGACGGAGGCCGATGTCATCCGTCTCCGCTTCAAGGAAAACATTGTCCCGGTGTACAAGATGATCGACTCCTGCTGCGCCCAGCATGAGACCTATGTCCCCTATTTCTACTCCACCTACGAGCAGGAGAACGAGTCCATTCCTTCCACGAGGAAGAAGATCCTGGTGCTGGGCTCGGGTCCGATCCGAATCGGACAGGGCGTGGAGTTCGACTACTCCACCGTCCATGCCATCTGGGCCATCCGCGAGGCCGGCTACGAAGCCATCATCATCAACAACAACCCCGAGACCGTCTCGACCGACTATACCATCTCCGACAAACTGTACTTTGAGCCGCTCACCACGGAGGACGTGATGAACGTGATCCATATGGAGAAGCCGGACGGTGTCATAGTCACCCTTGGCGGCCAGACGGCCATCAACCTGGCCGGACCGCTTGAGGAATTCGACGTCCCGCTCATCGGTACCGGCCTCCAGGCCATCGACAACGCGGAGGACCGCAAGCTCTTCGAGCAGATCATGCGCAAGACCGGCATCCGCCAGCCCAAGGCGCACGCCGTCACGAATGTCGAGGACGGCGTCAAGGCCGCCGAGGACATCGGCTATCCCGTGCTCGTGCGGCCGAGCTTCGTGCTCGGCGGCCGCGCCATGATGATAGTCGGCAACGAGGCCACCCTGCGCCATTACCTCCACAACGCGGTGGAAATCAACGAGAAATCCCCCGTGCTTGTTGACAAGTACATCATGGGCCGCGAGACCGAGGTCGACGCCATCTGCGACGGTACCGACGTCTTCATCCCCGCCATCATGGAGCATGTCGAGAGGACCGGTATCCATTCCGGCGACAGCATCAGCGTCTACCCTTCCTTCAGCCTGAGCCCGAAGGTGAAGCAGGAGATCATCGACGACACGGTCAAGCTGGGCCGGGAGATCGGCATCGTTGGCCTTTTCAACATCCAGTTCATCGTCGACAGTAACGACGACGTCTATGTGATCGAGGTCAATCCCCGGAGTTCCCGCACGGTCCCCTTCATTTCCAAGAGCACGGGCATCCCGATGGCGAAGATCGCCACCCGCGTGATGCTGGGCGAGTCTTTGAAGGAGCAGGGTATCACGGAGGTATATTTCCCTGAAAGGAAGAAGCATTTCGTCAAGACCCCGGCCTTCTCATTCGGCAAGATCAAAGGCATCGACACCTACCTCTCCCCCGAGATGAAGTCCACAGGCGAGGCCATCGGCTATGACAAGTCCCTGAACCGGGCTCTGTTCAAGTCTCTCCAGGCCTCCGGCATGGACATCAAGTCCTACGGAACCGTCTTCGCGACCATCGCCGACAAGGACAAGGAGGAAGCCCTCCCGCTGATCCGCCGCTTCTACAACCTCGGCTTCAATATCGAAGCCACCAAGGGTACTGCGGAATTCCTCAAGGAGCACGGCATCCGTACCAAGACCCTGAAGAAACTCCGCGAAGGCAGTGACGAGATCTACCAGGCCCTGCGCAAGGGCCATGTCAAATACGTCATCAACACCATCGACCTGAACCAGAAGTCCAGCCATCTGGACGGCTACGGCATCCGCCGCTGCGCCGTCGAGAACAATGTCACCATCTTCACCGCCCTCGAGACCGTGAGGGTGCTGCTGG
>JBGUGW010000035.1:0-3254 GCA_045111695.1 Candidatus Cryptobacteroides sp.
AAGCACATGGCCTTGGAGATGATTCACCATGACCAGCGGTATGTCCAGGGAAACGGCGAGCGCCTTGGCAAAGGAAGTACCGACAAGCAGCGAGCCCAGAAGGCCCGGCCCGCGGGTAAAGGCTATGGCCGAAAGGTCCGACGCCTTGACCCCGGCACGCGAAAGGGCCTCGCTCACGACCGGAACGATGTTCAGCTCGTGGGCCCTGGACGCGAGCTCCGGCACCACTCCTCCGAAGGAGCGGTGTACGTCCTGGCTGGCGATGACGTTGGAAAGAAGGTAACCGTCCTTGAGGACAGCCGCCGAAGTATCGTCGCAGGAAGACTCGATGCCGAGGATCAGATCGGACATAAACTCATTTTTCTGAAATCACGGTGGCAAAGTTAGCAATTATTACGCGATTTATTTACTAAATTTGTAGGTTACAAAAACTGTATCCGTATCAGAAAGGCTCTAAAGATAATCGCGCGCGTACTGGTCGTCCTCGTGACGCTCCTGCTGACCGCCCTGCTCGTGCTGCAGATCCCTGCGGCACAGACGGCCCTTGTCAGGCGCGTCCTCAAGTCGGTGGAGAAGAACATCGACGGCAGAGTGGAGTTCTCGGACATCACCTTCGTGCCTTTCAACGGACTGGTCATAAAGGACTTAGCCATAATCGACGACAATCCCTGGCACGGAAGCATAGATGTCCCCCAGGACACCCTGTTCAAGGCTGGGACCATCGCGGCCCGGTTTACTTTGAAGGGTCTTCTTTCTCCTGAAGGCATACAGTTGAGGGACGCGGAGATCGAGCATGCCCGCCTCGCCATCGTCAGTGAACCCGGCGGGACCTACTCCTCCAATCTTGCCCGCGTTTTCAGGATGGCTCCGTCCGACGAGGAGAAGGAGAAGAAGGACGGCGATGTATTCTCTATCCGGAACATCTCGGTCAAGGACTTCAATTTCAGGATGATATCCTATTCCGACACTACCAAGGAAAAGCCCGGATACGGCATAGACTGGGGAGACCTCGACCTCGTGGCGGACGTGGAGGGCAAGGACCTCAAGATGTCCGGAGGAGTGATATCCGGTACCGCGGAGCGCATAACGCTCAGTGAGAAGAGCGGTTATGCAGGTGTCCTCAGCGGCAGCGCAAGTGTCGGGAACGGCAGCACCGAACTCAAGGACATCCGCATCCGCGATGCATGGTCCGACGCGAGGATCCCCGAGCTTACCCTGACTGGGACGACCGAGGATTTCGGGGATTTCATGAACAAGGTCAGGCTGGACGGTACGCTTGGACGCAGCACGCTTGCATTCAAGACCATATCCTATTTCGTCCCTTCCATGAAGGACAATGAAGTTGTGGCGGACATTACGTCCGGAAGGATATACGGCCCCGTCAATTCCCTGCGTATCCGCAATTTTACCTTCAAGGACAGGACTTCAGGATTTGGGGGAACGGCCGATGTCACCCTCTCCGACCTCGATGACATCTCCTCGATGGGGCTCAACAGCGAGCTAAAGGATTTCACTTTCACTTCAGACGGCCTCGGCAAGTTCCTGAGCCAGTGGATTCCCGGCAAGCCGCTGGATCTCAGCGGCCTGGCCAGGGGGGAGACATTCCGCTTCAACGGCACCACATCCGGAAGCTTTGCCGACCTCAAGGTGAACGGTACCCTTGACTCCCCTTCCGGGTCCGCCAGGGCTGACCTTTCCGTCAAGGACATCGCTTCGAACGCTCCGATGAGGATCTCCGGAGACGTAGTCACGGACGACCTCGACATAGGCCGGCTCATCGGAAAGGATTTCATCGGCAAATGTTCGCTCAGGACAGGCATCCGCGCAAGCCTGGCCTCAGGGGCTCCCGCAGTGGACATAGACTCGCTAAGGATAGACCGCCTCAACCTTCTCGGCTATGACTATTCTGGCATCCATGCCACCGGCAAGCTGGCTGACAACTCATTTGACGGACGCATCATATGCAACGACCCCAACATCAACTTCATGTTCCAGGGTCTCATGAACCTTTCCAAAGCATCCGAGAACGCCGCATACCGATTCTACGCGACCCTTGGCTATGCCGACCTCCACGCCCTCAACATCGACAAGCGCGAAGTCTCCCGCGTGTCACTGGGCAGCCTTAACGCCAACTTCGAACGCGTGGCCGGGCTCGGCATGCTCGGCCGTGTCGATGCCGAAGACCTTGTACTTGAGAGCGCCAACGGAATGCACGATGTCGGAGACATCCACATAGATTCGCAGTCCGGAAGCGACGGCTACGGCATGAAGCTTACCTCCGCCTTCCTGGACGGCACTTTCAACGGATCGAAGAGCATCGCATCGCTGGTACAGGACATCCAGGAGATCACCACTAAGAAAGAGGTCGCCGCCCTGTTCGGCGAACCGTCAGGGCCGTGGAACGGCGCTTCGTACCGGATCGCCCTCAATTTCCACGACAGCAGGGACCTCCTGTCCTTCCTTGCCCCGGGTGCATACATTGCGGACAGCACCTCCGTCAGGCTGAGGATAACCGATGCCGGCAGGCTCACGGGGCGCCTGACCTCGCCGCGCATCGCATACAAGGACAAATACCTGAGGAACACGGCCCTCGACCTGGACAATGGCGACGATGCATTGAATCTGACCGTCACGGGTTCCGAACTTAGCCTTTCCCGCAGCCTGATACTCAGGAACGACGCCCTCATGCTCTATGCCAATGACGACAATGTCGGAATAGGATTCAACTTCAACAACATGACGGATCCGGAGGACCGCGGCGAGCTTTACCTAACCGGAGACCTTTCGCAGAGTTCACCACACCAGCCGGTCCTGGACGCCAGGAGCCTCACGTCCAACCTGTACATCAAGGGGCAGCAGTGGCGCTTCGACCCGGCGTCATACCACTACTCCGACGGTTCCGTGGAAGTGAACGGCCTCAACATCTCCAACGGGGAGCAGAACTTCGCGATAGACGGCGGCGTGTCAAGGGACCGTCCCGATACGTTGATGGTCAGTATCAACGATGTCGACCTCGGCCTGGTCAACAACTTCTCGCTGGAGGACCTCGGAATCTCCGGAATAGCATACGGAAGGGCCATGGTCACCTCCCCTGTCAAGGACAAGCTGGGACTCATGGTCAACGTCTCGACCGATTCCACCACCATCGCCGGCAGGCCTGCAGGAACAGTCACCCTCGGTGGTTCGTGGGACCTTGAGAACGGCCTGCTGGACTATGCCCTCCGCAATTCCATCGACGGCAACACGTCCATGGA
>JBGUGW010000036.1:0-2633 GCA_045111695.1 Candidatus Cryptobacteroides sp.
CCGGGGTGGCATACACGGGCTTGCAAAGATGCTTGCAATAGGCTCCGAGATGGCGGATGTGGTCGAGATGGTCGTGGGTGACGAGGATGGCGGAGAATGAGTCCATGTCATAGCCGTTGGCGGAAAGTCCCTTTTTTAGGCGGCGCAGGCTGACTCCGGCGTCGATGACGACGCCGGCGCTGTGGACTCCGTCCTCCTCGAGGGAGAGGAAATAGCAGTTGCCGCAGCTGCCGCTGGACACGCTGAAGAACTTGACCGTGCTATTGCCCATCTTCTTCGCAGTACTTGGCGATCACGCTGTACGAGTCGACAACTCCGAGCTCGCCCGCGCGGGAGAGGTCTATGCAGCCCTTTTCCTTGTCCTTGAGATAGATCAGGACCAGGCCGCGGTTGTAGTAAGCATCCCCCATGTACGGATACAGGGCGATGGCCCGGTCGTAGCTCTCGATGGACTCCACGAGCCTGGACGACAGGCAGTAGAGGTTGCCGAGGTTGAAGTGGAAATAGGGGATATCGGGTACGAGGGCGACGGCCGCCTCGATGTCGGCTATCGCCTCAGAATAATCGTACGTCATGGTGACTTGGTCACTTACGCGTGCGCGGGTGGTACCTTGGTCGTCCATCGTAAGGGTCTGGACGTTGCTCTGCATCGACGCAATGAAGTCGATCATGTCCGCCCGAAGCACTCCGCGATTGAGCAGGAAGAAGGCGCTGTAGAACTCCGAATAGCGGTCCTGTGCCATGTCTCTGGAGGCCCCGCTCACTGCCTTGTCAAAGCTGCCCAGGGCGGCATTGTACTGCTTGTTCTGGAGCTCGTAAAGTCCGCGGATGAACTCTATGCGCGACTGTGTGATGCGCACGGTGCCGGCGCCGGCGCTGCTGTCCCCGTACAGGGCGTTCTCAAGACGCCCCTGTATGGCGGGGCCGCCGGAGCCTTCCTCGCCGGCGATGCGCATCGGAACGGGCGACTCGGCGATGAAACGGTCCAGGAGGGCGTTCTCGTAGCGGTTGCGCAGCGCGTAGGTGACGTCATCCCGCTCCGATGTCAGGATAAAGCGGTACAACGGCTTGAGCCTGATGTCCACGTCGCGGTGCTGCAGCAGCTCGTTGTCGAAATCTTTCTTTGCGAAATCCGCATCCAGCGCGATCAGCGAACTGTATTTCTTGGTCGTGTCGGCAAATGACCCGGCGTCCGTCTCGTTGGTGGCCCGGTACTCGCGCACCTTGCGCTGCGCGGTCTGGTAGTCCTCCCTGGACCTTTGCGTCATTCCCAGCATATTCTCGACATACGAGCGGTTCATGTATGCCTTGGCGAAATCCGGATAAAGCTCGATGGCCTTGTCATAGTCTTCAAGGGCGTCCCTCCAGCGAGACATTTCGATGAAATAGGAAGCGCGGTTGAAATATGCCAGGACGTTGTTGGGATTGATGCTGATCACATGGTCCATGTCGGCGAGCGCTTCTTCGAAATTGCCCACCTGTGCGTGGATTAGGCTGCGGTTGTACAGGGTGAGGGCATTGCCGGGCTCGTCCCTGAGCACGCGGTTGAGGTCGCGCATCGCGGAATTGAAATCCTTGAGCTCGTAGTACATCAGCGCGCGGTTGAAGTAGGCGAAGGTATTGGTCGTGTCGAGCTCGATGGCGTGGTTCATGTCGGAGATGGCGTCCTCGAACTTCCCCTGTTCGGCATAGAGGCGGCCGCGGCGTATGAAGCCCTCGGGCTCGAAGCGGTCAAGCTTGATGGCCTTGTTGTAGTCGTTGATGGCCTTGAGGGTGTCGCCCAGGAACAGATACGAGGCTCCACGGTTCAGATAGGCCGAAGGGTCTTTCGGCTCTTTCTTGATGTAGCGGTCGAAGTCCTTGACCGCAGGCTCGAACTGCTGTGCGAGGAAATACGTGACTCCGCGGCTGAAATAGATGCCGATATTGCCGGGACGGAGCTTGATCGCAGTGTCGAAATCCTGCAGCGCCTCGTCATAGCGGCCGAAACGGCTCAAGGTGATGGCGCGGTAATGGAATCCGTTGGTGAAGACGGGGTTGATGCGCACGGAAGCGTCGAAGTCCTGCTGGGCTCCGCGGATGTCACCGAGGTTGTACTTGGCGATGCCGCGGAAGAAGAAAGTCCAGTAGTCGGAAGTGTCCAGCCTCGCCAGAATGTTGAAATTCTCGATAGCCTGGGCGTACTTGCCGTCCGCCAGGGCGTTGCGTCCCCGGAAGTAGAAAACATCCCTGTCATATTGCGCCTCCGCGGCCTGGAGACCGCAGAACAAAACCGTCAATATGATGAGGAAGCGCTTCATAAAATTTCCGTTTATGGCCGGAATTCCTTAAATTTGGCCATATTTGCAAATATAATCATTTATTGTGCCTAAAACGTGGATTCGAGCCGTTTTTTCTCACATATCCTGGCCTTTTTCCTCTTGATTCCTCCGGTGCTGTGTCAGGCGCAGAATACCGCTGCGGGAAACGGGATTGCTGAGCGGCTCCTTACGGAGACTTCCCTGCAGCAGAGCGTCGAGTTCCTTGCGGACAGCGTGTGCGGGGGCAGGGCTACGGCGTCGAAGGGTGCGGTCGAAGCATCGTTCTGGCTCGCCAGGCGTTTCGACCGCCTCGCACTCCTTCCGGCCGCTTCG
>JBGUGW010000037.1:0-8213 GCA_045111695.1 Candidatus Cryptobacteroides sp.
AAGGGATGTAGCACCGAAGGCGGCAAATCCCGAACAATTTCATTATCTTTGTCTCATAACACTAACTCTTTCATTACGATATGCGCCACAGACTCCTTCTTCTCGCCCTCACCGTCCTGGCAACGGCTTGTTCCGGCAACAGATTCACCATGGTCACCACTACGGAAGACAATCCCTGGGTGGAGACAGACGTCTTTGATGACGCTGCTGAAGGCACGGAAGCCAACATAATCGTCGACCTCTCGGCTACGGGACAGACCATTAAGGGCTTCGGCACCTGTTTCAGCGAACTGTCACACCGTGCGCTGTCGAAACTGACCCCCGAGGATTACGACAAAGTGATGACAGAGCTTTTCGCCCCGGGAGAAGGAGTTAATTTCAAGATCTGCCGCATGCCTGTAGGCTCCAGCGATTTCGCCCTGAAGTATTATTCATTCGACGATACTCCCGGAGACCTCGCCATGGAGCATTTCTCCATCGACAACGACAAGGAGACCTTGATACCGCTGATCAAGAGTGCCCTGGCCAAGAATCCCGACCTCAAGGTCTGGGGATCCCCCTGGAGCCCTCCCTATTGGATGAAGGTCAACCAGAACTACGCCAGCCGGCCGATGAACGGCCGTATGATGCCGCCTCCGGGCGGTCCGAGGCCGCAGGGGCAGCGCCCGCCGACAGGCGGGCCCCAGGGCGTCCCCGGCCCCCAGGCCGGAATGCCTCCCATCCCGGCGACCACAGCCGCGGAGCCTTCTTTCCTCGCAAGCCTCAGTCTCGGATCGGCCTCCAACCGCAAGCGCCTCGAGCTTGACAACCTCGTCAGGGACAACGGTCTTGACATGGAGCACATGATGCGGGAAGGCCAGGATTCCTTCATCCAGGACGACGCCTATTTCCAGGCATACGCACTGTATTTCAAGAAATACGTCCAGGCCTATCGCGAGCAGGGCATCGACATCTTCATGGTGATGCCCCAGAACGAGTTCAACTCGGCCCAGAACTTCCCGTCCTGCACATGGACGGCCAAGGGCCTGGCGAACTTCATGCACTACCTCGTCCCTGCGATGAAGGAAGAAGGCGTCGAAGTCTATTTCGGTACGATGGAGCGCCCGAACAGGGCGTTGGTGGACACGATCCTCAACGATCCGAAGATCGGTCCGGACATCAAGGGCGTCGCCTTCCAGTGGGCCGGCAAGGACGCGCTTCCCCTCATCCACGAGAGTTATCCCGAACTTACGATGGTCATGAGCGAACAGCAATGCTTCAACGGGGCCAACAGTTGGAGCGATTTCATGTCGGCCTGGGACCTGCTGAAGCACAACCTGGACAACGGCGTCGCCATCTATGACTATTGGAACCTCGCCCTGTTCGACGGAGAGGTCAGCACATGGGGCTGGCAGCAGAATTCACTGATAAGCGTCGACTATGAGACAGGTGCTTTCAAATACAACTACGAGTTCTACGAGATGAAGCACGTCAGCCGCTACGTGCAGCCTGGCGCCGTCTATCTCGGCACCGGCGGCAGCATGGAGGAAGCGATGGCATTCCGCAATCCTGACGGAAGCATCGTCATCCTGACTGCGGAGAAGAAGGGAGAGCCCAGGAAATTGACCGTCACGGCCGGAAAGAAGACCGTCCGCGTCAATATCCCGGCAAACAGCGTCAGTACGATAGTGATTTAGAGTCCTTCCTCAACCTTTATCAGAGACTTCACCGGAGCAATGGTCTCCAGCAGCTCGCGGCCGGGGAGGTCGGTTATCTCGACAAGGAACACGAAATCAGTGATCTTGATACCGTACTCCTTGTCGTCAATCACGACTGTGCGGCGCTCAAACTCCTCGGCAAGTCCCTTGGCAGTGCCTCCGGTAGCGAGGATGTCGTCGAAGAAAGTGATCTCGAACGTGTCGCCTTTCGGACGGCCGGCAGCCACGTCGGACATCCTGAAGAAGACCTCGTCCTTGCCATACTCCTTCACGATGTCCACCTGTACGAGGTCATCCCCCGCGAACGGCAACTTGCCTTTCTTGCGGATGGGAATGATATTCTGGATGTTGGGACATTCCATCAGCATGGGGGTAGCGAAAAGGAAGCCGCGTGCCTCGGGCGCGGCAACGTTCGGTGACGCGCACAGGACGCCGAGGTCTCGCGTAATGCCGCGGAACAGCTCCTTGTTCTGAAGGAAGGGTATGACATCGACGAAATTGACTCCCTTGATGGGGAAATCCGGATAGAACTTCAGTGCATCCTTGTAATTCATGTGGCGATATTTTTCTGAGTATAAAGATAACCATTATCATCCAAGAAGTGTATCATCGCAGCGGATTATTTTTAAATTTGCGTGTAATCACAACGAAACCGACCAATGAAAAAAACCATCGTCTCCCTGTTTTCCGCCATGTGCCTCCTCGCATTGAACGCCAGCGCACAGGATTTCGAATCTTCAATCCGCGAAAACATCGACCGCTTCGCAGGTGTATATCACTCGTATGAGTATATCCCTACCGCCGACACACCCGCACCCAAGGGCTACAAGCCTTTCTATGTCAGCCATTACGGCAGGCACGGATCAAGGCACCAGATAGGCAGCAGCGGCACCAGGCCGTACGAGACCATACAGAAGGCCGAAGAGGCCGGACTGCTGACCGAGGAAGGAAAGAAACTCGCTGCCGACATGCTCCGTATCTACACCGAGCATGCGGGCATGGACGGCGAGCTGTCGGTCCGCGGAGGGCGGGAGCACGCCGCCATAGCGGCCAGGATGCAGGCGCGTTTCCCGGACATCTTCAAGTCCAAGACCAGGACCCGGGTCCACTGCCAGGCCAGCACCGTTCCGCGCTGCCTGCTCAGCATGTCCAATTTCACGGGCAGCCTCAAGCACAGCGCCCCCAACCTGCTCTTCGACTTCATCACGGGAGACAAATACTTGGACCTTCTTGCGCACGACTATTTCCGGGAGGAGGACTATTCCGAGCAGAGAAGCCATCTCAACGATTCGATAGTCAAGGCCAACGTCGATCCTTCGAGGGTCATGAAGACCTATTTCAAGGACGACCCGAAAGTGGAGGAAGTCATCTCCAACCCCTGGACCTTCATGCGCTACCTGTTCCTGTACGCAGCCATCTGCCAGGACCTCGAGTACGAACTCGGAGGCCTGGACATCAAGCACTATCTCACGGAGGAGGAACTGATGGGGCTGGCCATCACTTACAACGAACGCACGTACGGTTCATATGGCAACTCCCTGGATTTCGGCGACCGCATCACCTGGGCGGCCAAATGGCTGGTCGAGGATTTCATCGCCAGGGCTGACGCCGCCATCGAGTCCGGGAGCAATGTCGCCGCCGACCTCCGTTTCGGCCATGACAGCGGCATCCTGCCGCTCGCGGGGCTGCTCGGCCTGGAAGGCGTCTCCGCCCGCTATCCCATGGGTCAGGCCTACAAGAACGGATACTACATATGGGAGCGTGTCCCCATGGGCACCAACCTTCAGATGGTCTTCTACCGCGACAGGAAGGACAATATCCTCGTGAAAGTCCTGTACAACGAAAAGGAGACGGCCATTCCGGCCGTCCCCGCATTCTCTGGTCCTTACTATCGTTGGGAGGACCTCAAGGCCTATCTCGTCCGCATCTCTGAAGACAAGAGCGACCCGGTATAAGGGCTATTCCTCTTTCGGCTCCGGTTCCGGCACTTCGGCCTGGAACGGAATGACCGGCAAGCCGTTGGCGCCCTTGAGGTTGCCGACCTGATAGTCACGGAAGCAATAGCGCACCGCCTTCGGCTCGGGAACGCCCGGGGTCGAAAGTACCACCGCGGTCTCGCGGAACGACGAACGGATCTCCGCCTTGGCAGGCTGGAAATAACCGCCGCCTCCGGCAATCTCGAATCCTACGATCTCACCGTCCATGCCGGCGAAGCCGCCGCGGGCATTGTCGAAGGTCACGACAACCTTGCCGCCCTCCTCGAGCCTGGCGGACCTGAAGCAAGGGTTGAAAGCCTGGACTCCGGTATAGCCGTAAGCCATGTTAAGGGCCATATAGCACAGGCGCTCGCCTATCTGGCGCTTCTGCGAAGCGTGGATCTGGGTACGCTCAAACTCATACGCCAGGTCGTTTGTACCCACGAGACCGGCGTTCGGGATCATCTTCGAAGCTTTGAACTGCTGCTCGCGGAGCAGCGGGCCGTGCTCGTCCTGCAGACCGTACTGGCCGTCATAATAGTCATAGGGCTGGAGCTCCACGATGAGGAAGGGGATGTCTCCCCTGCCGATATCCCTGCGCCAGGTATCCACCATCGCGGTGAGCCTGTCGGCATAGACCTCGTTGGCGATACTGATGTTGGACTCGCCCTGGAACCACAGGATGCCGCTGACGGTGTACTTGGAGGCCGGACGGAACATGGCGTTGTACATGATCATCGGCTTGTACATGTCATTGACCTTGGGGTCTGTGGCATCGGCAAGGTTCACGTCAGGGCAGTCCTCGAGAAGCTCGCGGCTCATCCAGGCCTCGATCACAGAGCCGCCCCAGCTGGCATTGATGATGCCCACAGGCACGTCCAGTGCCTTGGAGAGGCGGGTGCCGAAGAAGAATCCGACAGCCGAGAAGCGCGGCGCGGTGGCGGGGTTGCACTCCTGCCACTCGCCGGACGCATCGTACTGCGGCTCGGTAGCACGGGCCTTGTTCACGGCCATGTACCTGACGCCCTTGTACTGGCGGGACATGGCGATCTCTTCCAGAGAACCTTCCACTCCTCCGCCAAGGGTCATTTCCATATTACTCTGGCCCGAGCAAAGCCAGACTTCACCTATCAAGACGTTAGAGGCGCGGACCGTCTCGCCTCCGCTGGAGGCCCGGACGGTCTGGGGCTCGAACGTCGCGGCGGGAGTATTGAGCATCACCTCCCAATGCCCTTCGGCATCGGCGCGGGTGCTGACGGAAGACTTGAGCCACGAAGCCGAGACTGTGACCGAAGCGCGCGGTGAGGCGGAGCCCCAGATGCGCGCCTGTGTGTTCTGCTGCAGGACCATGTTGTCGCCCAGCAGGGATGAGAATTTCAGGTTGCCGGCCTGAAGTGAAAAGGCGATGAGCAGCGAAAGGAACGCCGCTGCGAATCGGTTCAGTTTCATGATGTTATTTCAATATGTTCGGTGTTTCCCATTTCTTGGTGGCGGTGCAGGTGACCTGCTGTGTGAGCAGGCCGGCTTTAAGGATGAAATCGCCCTCCTCGAGGACCCACTTGCCATCCTCGCCGACGAAAGCCAGGTCGCTGGCAGGAAGCGAGAAGGATACGGTCTTTGTCTCACCGGGGGCGAGCTCGACCTTATCGAAAGCGCGCAGGACGCGGTTGTCAGGCACGAGCGAGGCTACGAGGTCGCTGGAGTACAGCAGGACTGCTTCCTTACCCTTGACGGAACCGGTATTCTTCACGTCCACGCTGACATTAAGAACGTCGGCTGCCGTGAAGGAAGTGCGGTCCACCTTGAGGTTCGAATACTCGAAAGTCGTATAGCTTAAGCCATAGCCGAAAGGCCACTGGAGCGAAACCTTTGCGTCGTAATCGTAGGCGCCACCCATCGTGGCAACCTCCTCGCTGACCTTGTAGTCGTAGTTGGCGAGGGAGTTGATCTCGCGGGGATAGGTATAAGGCAATTTGGCTGAGAAATTGGCGTCACCGACAAGGAGATTGGCGAGGGCGTCCGCGCCGTAGTTGCCGGGCAGCAGGATGTCAACGATGGCGGAAGCGAGGGGCTCGATGTCGGCCACGAGGCGCGGACGGCCCTCGTTAAGGACGAGGATGACGGGCTTGCCTGTCTTGGCAAGGGCCTTGACCAGCTCGCGCTGGTTCTCCGACAGTGTAAGGTCGGTGAGGTTGCCGGGGGTCTCGCAGTAAGAGTTCTCGCCGATGCAGGCGACGATGACGTCAGCCCTGCGGGCAGCGGAGAGGGCCCTGTCGAATCCGTCGACAATCTCGTCATAATAGTTGCCCTGTTCGTTGTAACGCACACCCTGCTCCAGGAATACATTGGCCGCACCGAACTTGTCGCAGAATGCCTCGTAGATGGTATTGTACTTCTCAGCCACCTGCTCGATGTTGGAACCCTGCCAGGTGTAACTCCAGCCTCCGTTGAGGCAGCGCATCTGGTTGGCGTTGGGACCGGTCAGGAGGATACGCGTGTTCCGGGCAAGCGGGAGGATGCCGTCGTTCTTGAGGAGGATCTCACCCTCCTCGGCAGCGGCGAGGGCCTTGGCTGCGAACTCCTCGCTGCCGTAAAGCGGATAGTCGGCGGGATCCATGTCGGGAGTGTCAAGCAGCCCGAGGCGGATCTTGACGCGCAGGATGCGGCGCACGGCGTCGTCGATGCGCGACATCTTGACTGCCCCCTCCTCGACCAACTCCTTGAGCAGGCCGCAGAAATCCACGCTGTACGGATCCATGCTCATGTCGATGCCGGCGTTGATGGCGATGCGGATGGCGTCCTTCTTGTCCTTGGCCACTTTCTCGCGGGTGTAGAGGTTGTTGATATCAGCCCAGTCGGTGATGATCATGCCGTCCCAGTTGAGGTCCTCCTTGAGCCACTTCGTGAGATACTCGTAGCTGGCGTGGACGGGCATGCCGTTGATGCTGGCGGAGTTGACCATGAAGGTCAGGGCGCCGGCCTCGGCAGCAGCCTTGAAAGGCGTGAAATACTTCTCGCGTATCATCTGCGGCGACAGATAGGCCGGCGTGCGGTCCTTGCCCGTAAAGGGCGCTCCATAGGCGAAATAATGCTTGACGGAGGTCGCCACATGATACTTGTCGATATGGTTGGGGTCGTCGCCCTGGTAGGCCTTGACCTCCGTCTCGACCATCCTGGCATTGACCAGCGGGCTCTCGCCGAAGCTTTCATAGATGCGCGGCCAGCGCGGGTCGCGGCCGAGGTCTACGACGGGATTGAACACCCAGGGGCAGTCCGTGGCGCGGCTCTCATAAGCCGTTACCTCAGCCATGGTCTTTACCACATCGGTATTGAAGGAAGCGCCGACGTTGATCGGCTGGGGGAAAAGCGTACCTCCCTGAGAATAAGTCACTCCGTGGTTGTGGTCCAGGCCGTAAAGGGTCGGGACGCCGAGGTGCTCGACCGAATACTTGTTGAACATGCCTATCCACTCGTACCATTGCTCGGGCGTTCCGGCCATACCGGGAGCATTGAGGAAGGAGCCGATACGGTATTTGGCTATCATGGTATCGACCTTCTCCTCGCTCAGGCCCCAGGCCGGGCGTCCGTCCTTGAACGAATATCCGCCCATGACGTCGATATTGATCTGGAGCATCTGGCCGACCTTGTCGTCCAGGGTCATCCCGGACAGGATGCGGTCGATCTGTTTCTCGATGGCGGGATCCTTGGGAATGGAGGGAGCATGGACCGGAGCCTTGCTGCATGAAAAGGCTGCTGCAACGAGTGCGAGCAGGGAAAGGAAGTATCTGGTGGATTTCATAAAACAGTGGTTAGTCTGATATACAAATATAGAATAAATCATCCGAAATTGCTATCTTTGCTGATACTGAAACTGCAAACACTGAAACCGACCATGGCCAATCCCTATAAGGAAGTCGAGAACATAGCCGAACTCCCGGCGCCGGACAGCACCGGATATATCACCCGTTACGTTTTCCAGTACATTGATTTCAATCTGGTCCCGCAGTACGTCGCGGCAGGCCACCGCTTTACCGACTGCTGCTTCCTCGGCTGCGAGATCCCGGACGAGATGGAGGGCGAGATAGGCAAGACCTGCATAGTGTTTCCACGCATGGGGCGTGTGTACAACGCCTTCCGGGGCAAGCTCTACACTGGAGAGTCGCTTTATGACGGATACGACCCGGAGGATGAGCAGAGCTTCGCGACCTGTTTCGACTCGCGCGTTTACATGAACTACACCGAGCAGGGCAAGCACTGCGACGACATACGCGAGACCCTGGGACGCTCCCTCCACGACCATGCGATCAGTGACGCCATGTACGATTTCCTGAGCCGTTACGATGAGAAGCAGGTCGTCGCGGTGATGGGCGGACACGCCCTGCTCCGCACCGACGAAGCTTATAAGAACGTCGCCATCATCAGCAAGACCCTAACGGAGAAAGGCAAGATCATGGCTTCGGGCGGAGGCCCGGGCGCCATGGAGGCAACGCATTTCGGAGCGTGGATGGCCGGAAGGGACATGGACGAGTTGGAGGATGCG
>JBGUGW010000038.1:0-2970 GCA_045111695.1 Candidatus Cryptobacteroides sp.
CATGAACGCCCGCGTGGCCAAGGTCGAAGACGCTACGCGCGAGGTCGTAGAAACACTTGCTGCACAGGAAGTTCCCGTTGTTTTCGAAATGAATCCCGGCACTCATTTCTCCTCGCCTCTGCCGAGACTGGAGAAGGCTCTCTCATCCATCCTCACCGCGATCCCTTAAGGGTATTCCTCTCCCAGAAACATCCATCGCTGAAGCCTTGGATGCGCTTGTCCGTGTCCGCAAGCGCAAGCCTCTTTGCTGCCAGAAGGCAGTATTCCCGGTCGATTTCGACGCCGACATAACGGCGGCCGAGCTTCTTCGCCGTCACGCAGGCGGAGCCGCTGCCGGCGAAGGGGTCGAAAACCACGCCGCCCTCCGGGCAGGAGGCAAGGATGAGCTTCGCCATGAGTTTCTCAGGCTTCTCGGCGGGATGCTCGGTATTCTCGGGCATGGACCAGAAAGGCACGCTTATGTCGTCCCAGAAATTGGACGGATGCGTAAGACGGAATTTGCCTTCGGACGTGTCTTCCCAGTCCTTGGGCCTGCCGTCTTCGCGGTAGGGGGCTATGACGCGCCGTTTGAGCTTGACGGCATCGACATCAAAATAGTACTGCCGGGGATCCTTGACACCGAACCAGATGTCCTCCATGGCGTTTTTCCAGTTGGAAGACGCTCCGCGGCCCTTCTCCCGCTGCCATGTGATGCGGTTCAGGACGGTCAGTTCCTCCTCCATCACGCGCTGGAGTGAAGAGGAACACTTCCAGTCGCCGCAGAGATACAGCGATCCGCCGGGCTTGAGTTTGGTGCAGACTCCGTGGAACCATGTGCGCAGGTAGTCTTCATACTCCTGCTGCGGCATCGCGGAGAAACGGGTGGAACGGAAAGTCTTGGTAAGGTTGTATGGAGGATCTATGATTATGAGGTCGGCAAAAGCGTCCGGAAGCAGCCCCAGGACTTCCATGAGATCTCCGTTGATGAGGACGTCGGCGAAAGACAGGGTATCCGGAAGGTCGCGGGGTGTCAGGAGCTGCTGCGAGTACAGCTTCTCTTCCGCTTCCAAAACCGCGAGCGTCCTGTTCTTAGGGGACCGTATCCTGGCCTGTTTTTCCATATCCATGTCGTTCCGATACAAATTTAATTTATTTTTCTTATCTTCGCCCAACCTCCTCCGGCGAGGTGTACGGACACGCCGTTCCGGGCGTTTTAAGGTAAAATGCTTATTTTTAATTATTTAAAATTAGAATTTGCCTGTAACGTCTGATAATCAACAACATAACTCTTTTGTTGATTGATTTGTTAATAACTTTTAAAAGTATTTTTCACTATATGCATAAAACCTTTCTATTTTTGTGGTGAAAGGACGTGTGCGAGGATTACAGATTGCTTCCGGGCAGTCTGTTTCCTTTCACCCCCGGCCGGTGCACCGCCGTCCCGCTAGCCACGACATCTAGGTAATAACATATAGAAAGATACACACAATGGAAGTCCGTAAAACCAATGGCTCCTATGAGGAGTTTGACCGGGAAAAACTCATGAACGGCATCCGTCTGGCCTATGTGACCACAGGCCAGCCATGTCCGGAAGACGTAGTCGTTTCAATCGTTGACAATCTCTACACCTACGACAAGATCTCCAGCCAGGAGATCCGCCGCCAGGTGGTCGAGTCGCTGATGTCCATCAACAAGAAGGTTGCCCTCGAGTACATCGAGACTTTCGACCGCGGCATGGACCTGCGCAAGAAGAACGACTTCATCAAGGACTACATCAAGGCTTCCAACGCCGCGACCGGTTCCAAGTTCGACTCCAACGCCAACATCACCCACAAGAACATCGTCACCCTCGGCAACGAGCTCTACAAGGAGAACAACATCAAGCAGAACCGCTACATCATGCAGGACAAGATCAAGTCCCTGTACGGACGCAACCTTGCCCAGCAGTATATCGCCGACCTCGAGTCCCACGTGCTGTACAAGCATGACGAGAGCGGTACCCCGGGCTATCCCTATTGCGTCGCCATCACCATGTACCCGTTCCTGATCTCTGGTCTGCGTGAGCTGGGCGGCGTGTCCGTAGCCCCTACAGACCTCAAGTCCTTCTGCGGCGAGTTCATCAACCTCGTGTACTCCGTCTCGTCCCAGTTCATGGGCGCTGTGGCCACTCCCGAGTTCCTGATGTACCTCGATTATTTCATCCGCAAGGACTACGGCGACGACTATCTATCCAAGCTCAATGAAGTCGTTGAGAACAATACCAAGCAGCGTACCCTTCTCAAGGTCATCGACAACTGCTTCCAGCAGGTCGTCCACTCCATGAACATGCCCGCCGGCAACCGCGGCTACCAGACCGTGTTCTGGAACATAGGCTATTTCGACAAGCCGTACTTCGACGGCGTGTTCGGCGATTTCCGCTTCCCTGACGGATCCGCTCCGATCTGGGAGACCCTCTCCTGGCTGCAGAAGCATTTCATGCAGTGGTTCAACGAAGAACGCAACCACTACATCCTGACCTTCCCCGTCGAGACCATGGCCCTGCTCACTGACGGCGGGGACGACTATGCCGACAAGGAGTATGCGGACTTCACCGCCGAGATGTGGGCCAAGGGGCACAGCTTCTTCTGCTACATCTCCAACAGCCCGGACAGCCTCTCGAGCTGCTGCCGCCTGCGCAACGAGATCCAGAAGGACGACGGTCACAACCACACCACCCACCAGTATTCGATGGGTACGGCTTCCGTGGCCACCGGTTCCAAGTCCGTCATGACCATCAACCTCAACCGCCTCATCCAGGATGCCGCCCGCAAGTATTTCAAGCAGGAGGAGAACGAGGCTATCGCCCCCGGCTTCGCACTGACCAAGGACCAGTACGACAAGGAGCTCATGTACGCCTACATCCGCGAGGCCGTCACCGAGGAGACTGTACGCGTCCACAAGTACCAGACCGCCTTCAACGAGATCATCAAGGACTTCCTCAAGGCCGACATG
>JBGUGW010000039.1:0-11605 GCA_045111695.1 Candidatus Cryptobacteroides sp.
GTCTCCGTCCACCTCAACCAGAACCACCTCATCCTCGCCGAATAAACCGGGCGTCACGGACGTAATCTTGCCGAAATGGCACCCCCCCCCATTTTTCAGGGTTACTCGGACCTTCCGTCCGATAAAGTCTCTCATGTTCATCTTGCACCCTCCACGACGTTTAACTTTGTCACCTTGACGTAGTACGTATCGCCATACTGGATCATCCGGCCTTCTACCTTCACGAACTTCCCTCCAATGCCGGCGCCCAGGTTCTTTACGCCTTTTCCGTCCTCCTCAACCCTGCAGTCGAATACGGACGGAACGCCGTCCAATCCCTCGGAATGGAGGTCGAACCAGCCAGCCCAGGAGCCGTCTTCGCGGATTCCTATTGTATGCGAGCCGACGCGGCCCTGAATCTCAATTCTATTGATGTATTCCATGGCGCCCTCCTATTCTATGACATTCTTTACCTTCCGAAGCAGGAGATGGCGCTGGCCAATATTGAGACGACGCGGCAGGCCCCTCGAGAAGGAGTCTTCCTTATCCAGGGAGATGCTAACGCTGGACAGTCTCTTGTTCTCTTCCCGGAGCTTCATGCAATAAGCCTCCAGATCCATCTGGACGTCTTCGAGCATGTAGTCGGCTATCAGGCAGTGCAGATATTTTTCTCGGGCGTATTCCATGACCGCAGATTCAGCTTTCGGCCCGCCGGAATACGTGTAATAATCGTATACGAACCAGGCATTATTCATAAGGCTTCCTCCCCTTTTTCCTTAGAAGCGATGATGACGGACGGGACCATGGCCAGGCCGAAGATGAAGAAGGCCACGAAGTCGAAGACTTTGTAGTCGATGTGTGTTAACCTGGCGAGCTGGTAAGCCTCGTTCCAGATGATTGATGCGGTTAGCATGATGGCAAACATGGCCAACAGGAGTTTTACTTTGCTTTTCATTTGACTTTGGTATTTGAAGGTTTGAGAAATCATTTGAGGGTGCGGCGTTGAGGCTCTATTCCAGCCGGTGCCGGCGATTGAAGAAGGAGATCAGGTCCTTCCCCACTATGATCTTCTGCTTGTTGCCGTTCCTCTCATGCGTAGGGATGAGGCCGGCGTCGCGGTAGTTCTTCAGCGTCCTGCGGGAGATCCCGAGGATGGCGGCCGCGGTCTTCAGCGGATAGAGCCCTGTGGGGCTGCACTTGATTTCAGCATTCATATCTTTGACAAATCGTTTGAGTTTTCTGGGCAAATGGTCGGACCGTCGCGGCCGGACCATTTATTATCAGTATCAAAATGGGTTTTATAGCCCCGGCATCGACCGGGTGTTTATGCGCTTCTCTGGATTCTTGCCCCGTTGATGGTCTTGTTCACTACGAAGCTGGCTCCTTCAATCTTCTTCGCTGCCTTGCAGACGGCCGTGCGGATGGCGGAAATGTCCTGGCTGGAGGTGGGAACGATGACATAGTCCCCCGTCTCGAGAGCCCCAAGCGTCTTCTCGTAATCGACGCCATCCTTGAACTTCAGTGGTTTTTCCATTATTTATTGTTACCTTTGGTTATTGCTTTCGGCAACAAAAATACAGATAATTATGGAATTTCCAAAACTTTTTTACAGAAAATGCAGTTAATGCCTGAATTATGACTCCAGCAGAACGAATAGACGAAGTCTTGAGATACACCAAGACGAACGTAAAAACCCTCTCCGAGCGCCTTGGATACGCTCGTCCGCAGGGTTTGTACGATGTAGCGGCAGGAAGGACGAAGAACATCTCGCCGGATCTCGCCCGTAAAATAATTACGGCGTTCCCTGAAATCCGGCAGGCGTGGCTCCTCTCGGGAGAGGGCGACATGCTGAGAATGATGCCAGATCCGACGCTGGCGAAAGCGGAGGAGCCGCTGGTCCTCACCGGCGATGCGAAACTTCTAGTGATGCGGATGAGCGCGACCATCAACCAGCAGGAGGCGAACATCGCCAAGCTCGCCGAGATGGTGGACCGCCTCACCGGAGGGACGGATAATCAGGCTTGACCCTCAACCACAAAAACCTATAGAGATGAAAAGGCATTTATTAATTCTCCTTGCCGTCCTCCTTGCCGGTTGCTCAGGCGGTGACTTCATCAGATCCAGGGCGGAGCATTTCGTCCGGTCCACTTACCCCGACGTCGACAGGATCTTGTACTATTCCGTTGACACCATCACGCTCGGCGACAACATGAACTACCGCATCGAGCAGCAGAAGGAGAGCGTGAAGATTGCAGAGTCCGCTCTCGAGCATGCAAAATGGACGGCAGACAGGAACCGTCGAGATGGCTTCAGGTCCCTATATGCGTCCGACACCGCGAGGGTGAGGAAATACCAGGAAGACGTTGACCGGCAGACGGCACGGCTCCAGGCGCTTGACTCCCTGCTGGCCAACACCGCCCAGGAGGTCATCGACACACCGGCCGCCTACAAATGCTGCATCGCTTACAATGATCCGGCCAACCTCGTATGGCTCCAGCTGGACCCCTACGGAAACCTCATCGTGATTACGAAGGACATCATGAAGCTGTACTACAATCCGGGGAGCGACCTTCCGGGCTATATGGACATCTATGACCGCTTCAAAACGTACTAGTATTTCCGTTGTTTATTTCCCTCGTTTACACTATATTTGTTTGCGACTTGTTTGCAACTGCAAAAAGGCCCGTTTGCAAAGGATTGAGGATTAGGACGTTATCCGTGAGAGTTCGCACGCCTGGAAAGCGTGTGTACCCCAAAAGGGTATCGCGAGTTCGAATCTCGCTCTCTCCGCAACATAACACACCTATAATCAATAGGTTGCACCTTTAGCACAACTGTCGCACTTTACCTAAAAAAAAGTCGGCAGTTGTGCATTTTTGTGCAAATATGTGCAATTTGGGCACTTTCTGTTTGCGACTTGTTTGCACCCTCTCAAACAACTTCTCAAACCATGATCACAACCAAGTTCTACCTTGACACGAGGAAGACCGCGCCGGGCGCTGCGGCCCCCCTCAAGATCTCCGTCACAAAGGACAGGACCGTGTCATACCTCAACACCGGAATAAGGATTCTCCCGGCCGACTGGGACAGCGCAGCGCAGAAGGCCCGCTCCGCCGCCGTCCAGCAGGCCGCCGACCTGAAGCTCGGGAACGTCATCTCCATCTGCCTAGACCTGCAGCGGAAGGGAAGGCTCGACGGCCTCAACGCCAGGGAGGTCCGGGACATGATCCTGGAAGAGATGACTCCCGGAACGACCAGGCAGGAGCGATTTCTGGAAACCCTCCGGACATACGCGGCGCAGCCGAAGCTGAAGCCAAGGACGAAGGAGATCTACCTGGCCACCGGCGCCAGGATGCTCGCCTTCGACCAGAAGGCCGAACGCCTGACCTTCGCCGACATCACCATCGGATGGCTCGACCGCTTCGATTCCTTCCTTGCCGTCACCTCCCCGAAGAAGAACGCCAGGAACATCCACTTCCGGAACATCAAGGCCGTATTCAACTTCGCCAGGAAGCGCGGCATCACTCAACACTATCCATTCCTCAACTATCCAATCCACGGCGAGAAGACCGCCAACCGAGACATGTCGGCCGAGAGCCTGAGGCGCCTGTTCACCGCCGAGCTGCCGGAATGGCAGAGGAAATACGTGGACTTCTTCAAGGTGTCCTTCCTCCTGATCGGAATGAACACGGAGGACCTCGTTCACGCAAAGGCCGCCGACGTCGTGGACGGACGGCTCCAGTACCGGCGGGCAAAGACCAGCATGCCGTACAGCATCAAGATAGAGCCGGAATGCATGGAGGCCATCGGTCGGATCAGGGGACGGGACTGGCTCCTCGCGCCGCTCGACACATACGCCTCAACGCACAACTGGACCTCCAAGGTGGACCGGGTGCTGAAGGACGTGGCGAAGGAGCTCGGGCTGCCGAAGATCTCCATGTACTGGGCCCGCCACAGCTGGACCACCATCGCCTACGACCTGGACATCCCGAAAGACATCGTCTCCAAGTCGATGGGGCACTCCGGCGGCACCGTCACAGACATCTACATCCATTTCGACAAGGCGAAGATGGACAGGGCAAACCGGCAGGTCATCGACTTCGTCCTCTACGGGAAGAAGCAGCAGACCGTCCAGGACATCCTGAGCCGGAGTTTCGAGGAACTGAAGAAGCAGATAGCCGGTAATGCCGGATAAAGATGGCGAATTATGCAATATATTTGCACAATTCGCTAATTAATTAACGCATAACGCTAACTAGTTAGCGCCTAACGCAAACTATTCGCCTTGTCGTTGAGGTGAAAAAACGCCCCGCACCTCACGGCGCAGGACAGTCAAATCATGAACAATAAAAAACCTCGAAGGTTAAATTCTGAAGATGAACCTGCGGAACGTCCAGCCGATCAGTCCGACGGTCGCAATCAGGAGCCACGGAAACAGGGCTATTTTGACGCGCTCCCTCCACGATAGGGGTTTCTCTACCTTCACCTCCTTTATGCGCTCCACGGCCATGCTGTCCACCTTAACGGTAACGCTGTCCCTCCATCTGTCACGGAACACGTAGCGGTCCCGGTATCTGTCCACATATACCGTGTCCCCCTTCATATATTCCCTGATGTAGATGGAATCCCTGCGATAGGTCGTGTCGCGGTGATGGACTGTGGTCGTGTCCCTCTGGACGACCACGCGCTCGATGATCTTGGGAGAGCAGCCGGCGCAGAGGACAATTATGGCTAGAAGGACTGATACCCTCCTCCACGCCTGCATGCTCGTTTGAAATTCTCTTCTCATCGCTCCACCTCCCCGAGCCTGTCGGCCCATCTCTCCGTATAGAAGGAATAGTAGCTCACTCCCCTCCCTTTGTTCCACCACCACGCCCAGATCAGGGACGGGAGGCCGATGACGATGAGGTAGAGCGGGCCGAGGTAGAAGGACTGACGGGAATGGCCGAGCTCGTGCTTCTCGGTGTTCCTGTCATTCAGCTCCGACCTGACTATGATGTACCGGCCGAGGGAGATCCCGCCCCGCATCCTGGACGCGTAGCAGAGCAGTGACGCGTCGACCTCATAGACGTCCTCCGGCCGTAGGAATGCCACGAGCAGCAGCCCCAGCAGGTTCTGCGGGAGCTGCCACAGGTAAATAATAGCGACTGCAAGTCCGGTGAAAAAACCTTTCATAAAGTTGGTATAGAATAGAGTTGCTTATCCGTTGAACTCGTAGACCTTCTCCGTCACCCCGTACTGAGGGAGGACGTCGAAGTGCAGCCAGCTGACCGCCTTCTCCATCCGGATGTTGCACGGAAGGAGGCTCGCGTTTTCCCTGATCTTCTTCCTCGCCTCCTCGGCGGTCATCCCCGAAATGGTGAAGTCGCCGGCCTTTCCGAGCAGGTGGGAGGAAAGGTACACGGCCTTCTTCTCCTGGACCATCTGGCACCGGTTGCACCTGAGCCCCCGCTGGTGCTTCGTCGACGAGTTGCACCACATCGGTTTCTTCAGGATGTCGCGCCGGATCACCAGGAGGGCGTGGAGGTAGTCGGTGTCCAGGAACTGCCAGGATTTCTCCCCCCACTTCTTGAAAGTGTGGTCGCAGACGAGCTCGTCCGCGTCGAAGAAAGGACGGATGGCGTCCAGGATCTCTTGCCGTGTCATGACTCCTCCTTCTTTGCGAAAGTGCCATCCTGGTTGCGAGGCTGCTCCTTCGCGTTCTCGCTCCGCCGGTTAGGGATGACTGCATCAGGACACGCCTCGCTGACGATCCGACGGAGCTGCCTGTTCTCCGCGACAAGCTCGTCGATCTTCTCGTTCTGGGCATCCTTCTCCGTTTCCAGTTTCTCGACCTTTTCCTGGAGGGTTTTCACCTGCCTGGTGAGGTCTTCGATGATAGGCTTGTAAGCCTTCTCGACCAGCTTCTCGATGTTCTCGATCTGGTCGGCCTTGACTTCGGCCTCGGCCTTGTCGGCTCCGGCCTTCTCCTGGCGCACCCGCTGACGGATGGTCCAGACGCGGGAGATCCACCCGGCGGCTATCGCAGTCCCGAGCAGTTCAGCAATCCTGATGACAACGTCAATCTTCTCCATTGGATTAGTTTTGGTTTATGGTTGTACTTGGTCTCATAGTTTAAGCCGTAGGCCAGCTGGTTCTATATGTGGGGGCCCGGAGGCCCCCGATCATGTCAGTCAATTAGGGCCGGAAGTGATTACTCTGTCGGGAAGGAAATCATCTTCGGTACAAGGCCGTAGTCGCCCTTCACCAGCATCAGCAGGTACTTGTAGGTGGAGTTGTAAGTCCACGCAAGGGTGGCAGAGCCAGCCGTCCTTTCCTCTGCGGTGATGTCGTGATAGCCGCCGGATGTAGGGAAACCGTTCGCCTTCACCTTCTCGATAGTCACTGGCGTTCCCTCGTTCGAGGCGAAGGACACGACCACATTGTTCCCGGACTTCACGGCAGACATCGTAATGTCAATGACCTCGAAGAAGGTGTAGTCGGTCGTGTTCGTCCCGTCGGTGAGGCGGGCCTTGTACTTGCCGTAGGTGAGGTTGAGCGTCGTGAGGTTCACGGCCACCCAGTCCTCCGTGTTCGGGGTGACGATGGTGTCGGCATCCAGTCCCGTGATGTCGATGGTGTCGAGCAGCACATCGTCCTTGTAGAGTTCGACGCCCGTATAGACGGAGTTGCGCCGGGCGTTGAGATAGATGGTGTCGCCCTCCGCAAAGGCGGCGTAGTCGCCCGCATAGCACATAATGTCCCCGCTCCATTCCGGTTCCTTCCTCGTCTGCCCCAGGAGGTACTGGCTGTACTCCGTCTCCTCCGGCTCGGTCAGGTTCTCCCAGCCGTCCCATCGGCAAATGGTTACTTCCTGCGCGGTTACTCTCGCATTGAAGTCCTCCGGGGTATAGAGAGTGCGGTAAGGGTAAGGAGTGGACATTTCCGTCCATGCGAGAAGTTTCACATTACCGAATTCATCCTTCCAGATGTCCGTGAGGATGCTGATGTGGCCGCTCTTGGAAAGAAAGTCGAGCGGGCGTAGGTCATTGACCGACGAATAGGACACAACGGACATCCCCGGAATCTGGGCCGAGCCGTAAGGCGCTCCCGCCAGATACATCAAGTCCTTCCCCATCACCCAGGCGGTAAGCGCACAACACACGGAGCCGAAGTAAGCCCTGCGGTTTCCCGTCGTGTAAGTCCTTCCGTACTTGGAGGTGTTCGTCGCAAGTTCTTCCGTATAGATTACGGAACGCCTGTTCTTGATGGCCGTCATAAATGTACGGATGGAAACATTATTCGGAACATAGGTCCGGGTGTTCGCGACATCCGAATAAGGGACACCCTGCGCTACCCGTCCCGGCATGAAGAAATGTGTGTTCGACGCATTTGTTGTCTGCCCGGATTCAGGATATCCGTCGGGAACTTTCGCCAAAGGAACGAAACGGAGGTTACAGAGTTGATCCACACGGCGCAGGGCAATCTCATAATTCGGGAGGTCGTTCGGAACCCATCTCTTGAGGCCGGAATCGCCCATCGAAATGAACTTCACGATCGGCTGTTCGCCTTCCGCTATGGCGCTCTGGTCGGACTTGCACAGGGTAAGTCTGTACCCGTAGTCCGGGACGGCATTTCCCATCGCCATGAACTTGCGCGAACTCCAGGTCCCCATCGCTCCTGCATGTTTAACATCGGGGTGGATGTTCTGGTATGCGACTATGTGTCCGTTCCTGTCGAAGAAATGCCCCTCATAAATACGCCACCCTTCGGAAAGTCCGAGGTAGAAATTTCCGAAAATCGTCTCCGTGGTCAAATATGCGGAGTTTGCAACTATGTCGCCGTTCTCGTTAATTTTCCCACCGGTCATATCCAGGGCGCTACCCGTCGCAAGTACGGACGGAGCGGTCGCTTTATTTGCCTCTACCCTTTCCAGTCGGACTTCCATTTCCTCCGTTACAATGTAATCGACTTCGCAAAAACGGGAGTTCTCGTCCACATAAGAGTTCGGATAATATGACCAGATGAACCAAACGGCTCCCTCCGGGATTGCCTCCGTCACGGCATAAGGTTCGCCGGATGAGCCAACAACGCCGGAAAGAACCACATCGTCTTCGTCCAGGAAAAGGCATCCGTAGCCGTTGTTTGAAGTGTACTTCTTGTATGTTATCTGCTCGACACCCTTCACGGGGATGCGATAGTTTTTGCAACCGGAATCCGTCCGCTTTGAGACCTGCTCCAGCGTCTTTCCGACCGATGTAGAATCCGCCTTTAGCTGTTGATTGTCATAGATTATGGGAAGGTCAGCAGAGTAATACTTCTTGTTGCCGTAAAGTATTCCTCCTATTACCTTGCCCTGCTCGGCAGACAGCGCCTTATCAGCTCCGCCCGTCGTAAGGTCGTCCACGATCCCAACACCTGCCGGGAGAGTTCCCGGACCGAATGGATATATGTCTGTGTTTGCCATGACTTATGAAATTGAAGGTCCAGTGATTGTTCCGCTCCCGGAGACGGCTCCGAAGAAGGTGTTCGATACCTTATCCCACAGGCCGTACTCATTGTTGTAGTAGCAGGGAACTCCGTTGAAAAGAAGGGTGGAGTAACTATCGTCCGAGTAAATCTTGCAGTAATATACTCTTGTTCCAGATGTGGCTTTGTTGCCCGCCGTTCCGTTCTCGTTCGCGGCGAAGATATACATATTCAAAGACGAGGTGATCGTCTTCGTGTAAGTGGTCGAGTTAGACCTAAACGATGATTCTCCTTCTTCCTTGACGGATACGCTCTGCGCCCCGTTCTTGAACGAACCCTTCACTATAAAGGGCGTTTCGTTGGTTACCGAATCAGTAACACTCGGATTAGAAGCACCGGCCACAGAGTAGTAATACCCATATCCGACCACATAGATGCTGTCCGCAGAATAATATATTATGCGGAACATTTGGAATTTCTTCGCTTCGCCGTCGGTAGTAGAACCACGGCTGCCGAGGATTGTGTAAGAGGCTCCGCCGGCTGGAAGCACCTTCATTTCCGCGGACTTCACCGGAGCGCCGATAATTCCAGTATCTATGTATGCATCGCCGTCTGTTTCGATGTAATCGACGGGAGTGTACGGGAGGGGTGTCGAGTTCTGTTCGAGGATGAGCGTACTTCCGAGATACATGGCCACTTCCGGAATGAGATAGAAGGTCATACTGTCCTTCTGGCTGATAGCATTGTATTCGGCAAGGTCTTCGCAAACGACAACCTTCGCGTATTGCGGATGGTTATGGTTTAGATTCAGGGTGACGGTGTTGCCGTTGGACAGGTGCATTACAACCGTCCCGTCTGCCGGCGTGGGTGTCGTCACATCGTCCAGACCAACCCCCGGCTTTCCCTCGATGGCGGTGACAACCATCCCCGTGTCGCTCCAGGTTGTTCCGTCGAAATACCAGATGGCGAAAGGCGTTGTCGCTCCAACGAATGTGTACCCTTTTTCATCCCCTTCGGGAAGGAGGGATGACGAGGTTACGGGTTCGTAGAACTTGCCGGACAAGTTATGCACTATGGCCTCTAACTGACCGATTTTGTCATTCAGCCTCTTGGCGCCGGCGGCGGTGTGCGCCTTCGTCGCATCGTTCGTCTCCTCGTTGTTCACGAGCTCGAAAGGATAATCCTGCGAAGATCCAGGATTGCCCTGCTCTCCCTTCAGGGAAGCGAGCCATTGTTCCTCCGTACCGACGAAACCCTCCTCCACGGCAATCTCGTAGGCGGACTTTCCGTCGGTGCCATCCGTGCCGTCCGTACCATGGAGCGAAGCGATCCATTCCTCCTCGGTGCCGACATACCCCTCCTCCACGGCAATCTCATAGGCGCTCTTTCCGTCAGCGCCTGCGGGGCCGGTATGGATGTCCACCATGTGCTCGGCGGCAGCTGCTGCTTCATCGGCCCGATCGGCGGCGGAGAAGGCGGCCTCAACGGCCTCCTGGAGAATGGAAGACGAAACGTCCTGGACGGAGATCTCGACGTCGATGTCCGGATCGTCGATGGTGATGGCCTGGCCCGCCTGGTCGTCAGTCCACCTGACGAAGGTGAAGGCCGGCTTGTCATAGGTCTTCGTCTCGCCGTCATAGGTGCAGCAGACGATGACGCGGTTCACGCCGGGGTACTGCGGCTTGTTGGCCGAGTACCGGCACACGAGGATGGTGGAATCCTCCTCGTCGATTTCGATGTCGCAGCGGCCCGCGAGGGAGCGCTGGCGGTCCGAGTAGATCGAGGCCTTGATGTTGGTCAGCGTGGACCAGTCAATGGCCACGCCTCCGTCCTTCAGCTTCAGCCGGATCTCGAGGTCCGAGGACACCCGGATGTTCGGTAGGGTAATTGTGCTCATATCTATTCTGGTATAGAAGTAATCGTTTCGGAATCGACCGACAGCACGGCGGTAGGGATCGTGACTGCCTTGAAATTGATCTCGGCCTCCTTCAGGTTCCAGTCGTAGGACTCCATCAGGGAAAGGAGGCCTCCGTTAAGGATGACAAAAGGCTGATATACCCTGTCGGAAGGGAAGTCTATCGTCCCGGTCGTCTCGATGCGCGGGGCCGCGTGGACCTTCGCATAGTTCAGCGCCGTCAGGGAGAGGTAGTCCAGGTCGGTGTTGTCCGCGTCGTCGAAGGAGTAGACGATGCCATGGGATTCCGCGCTGAAGAAGATGCCATCGGCCCAATAGGCGTTCATCGCATCGCCGGACACCTGCCTTCCGCCGGTAATAGAAATGTCCGTTCCCGCTCCGCGGGCGCCGTTGCCAATCACGATAGTGTCCTCGAAGCCTTTTCCGCGATCGAGTACCGCTTCGACGCCGACCACGTTAACGAGATGGCCAATGACGGTCAGGAAAACAAATCCGCCGTTAGTGTCAGACGGAGACGGGATGGTAACGGTGATTTCCTGAGGCGGCTCCGGGTTGATGTACGTCTTTGTCTTTGTGACAGAATGCTCCTCTCCCGTCGCAGGGGACGTCGACGTCCATCCGGTGTCTGGATGGTAGTATTTTTCACCGGCTCCTCCGCTGAAAAAGGAGGCCGAAATGGCGACATAGGGAGCTCCGTTATAGTTCTGCCATACGCTGTCCCTGTAACACTTCACGGTCACCTTCAAGTCATAATTGAACTGCACGATGGTGACAGAGCCGCGCATCGTACCGACGCCTCCCAGCAATCCAAGAGACCAGCTGCCACCCGAACCGCCTGAAGCATCACCGCTGCCGACCCAGCTGTCCAAGACCGGAGCCGCATCGCGCAGGTGCCATTCCGCCCGTACCTTAACGCTCTTCTTGGCCGGCCGGATCGTCCTGGTCAGGAATCCGATAGGCCACATGTTTGCTACGCCCATCTGTCCGACGGTGGCCGTCATGTAATTCAGGGTCGTGCCGTATGACGGTGTCGACGATGAGACAGGGCAGCAAACGCAAGACACCCGTCCGCTGCTGTTCACGGTGACGTCCGTCTCGCGGACGATGAGCCAGTCCCCCTTCCATTGAGTAACGAAGCAGCGCATCGTCTTGAGCAGGTCCTCCAGGGCTTCATACACGCTGTCCCCGGCATGGTAGTCCA
Source organism: Candidatus Cryptobacteroides sp. (assembly GCA_045111695.1). GTDB lineage: Bacteria > Bacteroidota > Bacteroidia > Bacteroidales > UBA932 > Cryptobacteroides. The sequence goes on from JBGUGW010000039.1 coordinate 11,544, forward strand.
GGCTGATCTCGACGTCGTCGAAGAAATTCTCGACCATGTCCCCGTGCGCCTTGATGGAGGAG
>JBGUGW010000040.1:0-3229 GCA_045111695.1 Candidatus Cryptobacteroides sp.
TCCCTGATGGGGCGGAGGTCATCGACCTTGCAGGCAAGACTGTCGTTCCGGCGTTCGCCGACATCCACGTGCATTTCCGCGAGCCGGGCTTCACGGCCAAGGAAACCATAAGGACTGGCTCCATGGCGGCGGCGCGCGGCGGCTACACCGCTGTATGCGCCATGCCCAACCTCGATCCCGTTCCCGACAGTCCGGAAACCTTAGCCGTAGAGCAGGCCGCTATCGACTGCGACGCCGTCATCTCCGTGCTTCCCTACTGCTCGATCACCAAGGGACGCAAGGGGCTGGAACTCGTGGATTTCAAGGCACTGAAGGGCAGTTGCATCGCCTTTTCGGACGACGGGAGCGGTGTGCAGGACGAAACCATGATGCGGAGCGCCATGGAGGCCGCGGCCCGCGAGGACGTCATCATCGCCGCACACTGCGAGGACAACTCGCTGCTGCGCGGCGGCTACATCCATGACGGCCGCTACGCCGCGCAGCACGGCCACAAGGGCATCTGCTCCGAGAGCGAATGGGGCCAGATCGCCCGCGACCTGGAACTCTGCGAAGAAACGGGATGCCACTACCATGTCTGCCACATTTCCACGAAAGAAAGCGTCGAACTCATCAGGAAGGCAAAGGCCAGCGGAGTGAACGTCACCTGCGAGACTGCACCCCATTACCTCGTCCTCTGCGAGGATGACCTTCAGGAGGAAGGACGTTTCAAAATGAATCCTCCCCTCCGCAGCGCTGAAGACCGCGAAGCCCTGCTCGAAGGACTCCTGGACGGCACGATAGACGCCATCGCCACCGACCATGCTCCGCATACCGCGGAAGAGAAGTCGCGCGGCTTAGCCGGCAGTGCCATGGGCATCGTCGGCCTGGAGACATCCTTCCCTGTCCTTTATTCTTCGCTCGTGCGCACGGGAAAGGTCAGCCTGGAACGTCTAGTGGAAGCCATGAGCACCGCGCCGAGGCGCATTTTCCGCATCGGCGGGGCCCTTGAGCCGGGCATGCCCGCGGACATCGCGGTCCTCGACCTGGAGAATGAATTTACTATAGACAGCAATACATTCCTGTCCAAAGGCAGGTCGACCCCGTTCGACGGATGGAGAGTCCGCGGCAGGGTCCTCATGACCTTCAAGGACGGAAAAGTCATATACAACAACTTGGCAAAATGAAAAGACCGGAAAAGAAACTTGTACTGGAAAGCGGTCAGGAGTTCTACGGCATCGGCTTCGGAGCCGACTGCCGCAGGGTCTGCGAAATCGTCTTCAATACTTCGGTGGTCGGGTACCAGGAGATCATCTCCGACCCCTCCTACGCCGAGCAGATCGTAGTCATGACCTATCCCCTCATCGGCAATTACGGCATCACCGACGAGGATTTCGAATCCCGCATCACGAGCATAGGAGGACTGGTAGTCCGGGAGTGCTGCGATACTCCCAGTAACTTCCGCTACACCAAGACACTCGAGGAAGAACTCGAGGAGCGCGGTATCCCCTGCCTTAGCGGCGTGGACACCAGGATGCTCACCAAGATCATCCGCGACACGGGACGCCCTATGGCCGCCATTGTGGAGGCAGACATGCCCAAGGAGGAGGCTCTCGCCCTCATAGCGGCGGCGGAGCGTCCGAAGGACATCGTCCGCCGCGTCAGCTGCCGCAAGCGCTGGGTCACCCGCACCTCCGGCCACAAGTACCATGTCGTGGCGGTGGACTGCGGCATCAAGTACAGCATCATCAGCCACCTGAAGGAGCGCGGCTGCAATGTAACTATCGTCCCGTTCAATGCCTCGGCTGAGGATATCCTGGCTTTCAACCCCGACGGCATACTGCTGTCCAACGGCCCCGCATCGGCATTCGAGGCGCCTGAGGTCCGCAGCCTCTTCGAGGAGCTCAAGGGCCGCAGGCCCGTCCTCGGCATAGGCCTCGGCATGGAGGCCATAGGCCTTGCATACGGCGCCGCCCTCGTCCCCATGGGCTGCGGCGTACACGGCGACCATCCGGTCAGGGACCTGGCCACCGGCCGTATCAACATCGGCGTCCTGAACCAGAGCTACCGTTTCGACACGGTCGAAGGAACGGCCCTGACGGCCACCCATGCAGCGGTGCCCGAGGGCTATGTCCTCGGATTCGAGAACAAGGAGGACAAGGTCATCGGCTTCCAGTTCCACATGGAGTCGGCTCCCGGCCCGCAGGACAATGTCTATCTCTTTGACAGGTTCATTGAAATGATGGAGGAACAGCAAAATGCCTAGAAGGAACGATATCAAGAAAGTAATGGTCATCGGCTCCGGTCCCATCGTGATCGGGCAGGCCGCGGAATTCGACTATGCCGGCACCCAGGCATGTCTCGCGCTGAAGGAGGAAGGTTACGAGGTCATCCTCGTCAACTCCAACCCCGCCACCATCATGACCGACCCCAACATAGCCGACAAGGTGTACATGGAGCCGCTTACCCTGGAGTATGTGGCCAAGATCATCCGCTATGAGCGCCCGGACGCCCTGGTGCCCGGCCTCGGCGGCCAGACCGGCCTCAACCTGGCCGTCCAGCTCGCGAAGAAAGGCGTGCTGGACGAGTGCGGTGTGGAGATTCTCGGCACTTCTTTCCAGAACATCGAGAAGGCCGAGGACCGCGAACTCTTCAAGGAGCTCTGCCTCTCAATCAATGAGCCGGTGATCCCTTCCGTGATCTGCTACAGCGTCGAGGAAGGCCTCGCCGCAGCCGAAAGGATAGGCTATCCAGTCATTCTGCGCCCGGCGTTCACGCTGGGAGGAACGGGCGGCGGCTTCGCCTATGGCCCGGAGGAGATGGATGACATGATGAGGAATGCTCTGTACCTGTCCCCCGTCCACGAAGTGCTGGTTGAGAAGAGCATCAAGGGCTACAAAGAGATCGAGTTCGAGGTGATGCGCGACAGAAACGACACCGCCATCGCCATCTGCTCCATGGAAAACATCGACCCGGTGGGTATCCACACCGGAGACTCGATGGTGGTGGCTCCGGCCCTCACCCTCACCGACAAGGAGTACCAGATGCTCCGTGACAGCGCTCTGCGCCTCATCCGCGCACTGGACATCGCCGGAGGCTGCAACATCCAGTTCGCCCTGGACCCGCTTTCGTTCAAGTATTACATCATAGAGGTCAATCCCCGCGTATCGCGTTCGTCGGCCCTGGCCTCCAAGGCGAGTGGCTTCCCCATCGCCCGCGTCACGGCCAAGATCGCCGTGGGCCTCACCCTTGA
>JBGUGW010000041.1:0-11118 GCA_045111695.1 Candidatus Cryptobacteroides sp.
CCAATGTCGTGCTGAACACCCTCTTCAAGTTCACCGCCCTCCAGTCGAGCTTCGCCATCAACAACGTCGCCCTGGTCAAGAGCCGTCCGCGCACCCTCTCCCTCAAGGAGATCATCGCCATCATCCGCCGCTCCGCCACCATAGAGGACGCCAAGGCAGAGCTCGTGGCCACCTTCGGTTTCACCGAGACCCAGGCCACGGCCATCGTCGAGATGCGCCTCCGCCAGCTCACCGGCCTTGAGAAGGCCAAGCTCCAGGCAGAGTACGAGGACCTCGAGAAGTTCATCGCCCGCTGCCAGGAGATCCTCGCCAGCGAGACCGAGCAGCTCGCCATCGTCAAGCAGGAGTCCCTCGAACTCAAGCAGAAGTATGGCGACGCCCGCCGCACCGAGATTACCCTCTCCGCAGAGGAGTTCAACCCCGAGGATTTCTACGCCGACGACGACGTTGTCATCACCATCTCGCATCTTGGCTATATCAAGCGCACTCTCCTCAGCGAGTTCCGCACACAGAACCGCGGCGGTGTCGGCATGAAGGCCAGTGCCACGCGCGACGAGGACTTCATCGAGCATATTTATGTGACCAACATGCACAGCACGCTTCTCCTCTTTACCGAGAAGGGCCTGTGCTATCGTCTCAAGGTGTATGAGCTCCCGGAGGGCACCCGCACTTCCAAGGGCCGCGCCATCCAGAACCTCATCGCCATTGACGGAGACGACCGCGTCAAAGCATATGTTTCCGCCAAGTCCATCGAGGATCCGGAGTACTGCCAGAACAATTTCGTCGTGCTGGTCACTAAGCGCGGTACCGTCAAGAAGACCACGCTCGAGGCCTATTCCAACAAGCGCAGCCGCGCCAAGGGCATCATCGCCATCACGGTGCGTGAGGGTGACGAGCTTGTCGAGGCTATCCTTACCAACGGCAGCAACGAGATCATGATCGCCGCCAGGAACGGACGCTGCGTCCGCTTCCACGAGAGCGACGCGCGCCCGCTCGGACGCGGCGCTTCCGGTGTCCGCGGCATAAATATCGAGGATGACGACGAGGTCGTAGGCATGGTCTTCGCAGACCCTTCCGATCCGGAGCTCGACCAGCATACCGTGCTGGTAGTCAGCGAGAACGGCTTCGGCAAGAGGTCCCATTGGGAGGACTACCGCAAGACCAGCAGGGGTGCCAAGGGAGTGAAGACCCTGGACATCACCGACAAGACTGGCCCGCTTGTTGCAATGAAGACAGTATCAGAGGACAACGACCTGATGATTATCAACCGTTCAGGCATGACCATCAGGATGTCCGTAAGCGATATAAGGGTGGCCGGAAGGGCCACGCAAGGTGTCAAGCTGATCAACCTCAGGGGCACGGACTCCATAGCCGCAGTCTCTGTTGTAGCCAAATCGGAGGAGGAAGGCGATGCCGGACAGGAAGCCGGAGCCGAAGCTGAAACCCCTGCCACTGAATAATTATTAACTACTAACTATATTTTCTTATGAAAAAAGTACTTATCGCACTGGCACTGCTCGCATCCGTGACTTTCGCCTATGCACAGAACGTCAAATCCGAGAACGCAGCCAAGGCCGCCCTTGAGAAGGCCCAGGCTGCTGCCAACAACGCCAAGCAGGCCACTAAGGTGGCTACCTGGCTGAAACTCGCCACGTCCTACATGGACGCATACAACGCACCTATGGGCAACGGTTGGATCGGCGCCCAGGCCCAGGAGCTCCAGCTCGTCATGGCCGGCCAGCGTCCGACTTCCGAGGAGAACGTCACCCTCAACGGCACACCGTATGTCAAGAAAGCCTACGCTTCCGCTGACTATTACTTCAACGAGGCTGGCCAGCTCTCGATGATCAAGGTCACCAAGCCCATCGTGGAGAATGCGCTCGACAAGGCCCTCGACGCCTACAAGAACGCTTTCAAGAACGATCCCAAGGGCACCAAGACCGCCGATATCATCAAGGGTATCGAGGGTATTGCCGAGAAATATGTCCAGGAGGCCTATGACGCCTATACCTTCGGCGACTTCGCCAATGCCAGCAAGCTCTTCGAGACCGCTGCCAACGCCCTTGGTACCGCTCCTTGCAGCAAGTCTGACGACGAGTCCATTTACAACGCCGGTTTCGCTGCCTGGGCAGGCCAGGACCTCAACCGCGCCAAGGCTCTCTTCCAGAAGTGTCTTGACAACAAGTACTATGGCGACGACGGCGATGTGTTCGCCAAGCTCGCCGAAGTTACCGAGAAGCTCGGTGACAAGGAAGGCGCCAAGGACATCCTCGAGCAGGGTTTCGCTTCCTATCCTTCCAGCCAGGCCATCCTCATCGGCCTCATCAACTACTATGTCAGCAGCGGCCAGGACACCGACCGTCTCTTCACCCTGCTGAACGACGCCAAGAAGAACGAGCCTGACAACGCCTCCCTCTACTATGTCGAAGGTAACATCAACAAGGAGCTCGGCAAGATCGACGACGCCCTCGCCGCTTACCGCAAGTGCGCCGAGATCAACCCGAACTACGAGTATGGTTACATCGGAGAGGGTCTGCTTCTCTACAACCAGGCTTATGATATCCAGGAGGAGGCTCAGGCCGAGCTTGACGACGCCAAGTACATGGCCCTCGTCGAGAAGTTCGAGGCCGCTCTGAAGGGCTGCATCGCTCCTTTCGAGAAGGCTCTCGAGGTCACCAAGGACGAGTCGCTGAAGCCCAGCATCGCCGAGTACCTCAAGAACGCCTGCTATCGCTTCCGCGAGGAGGCCGACTTCGGCGCCAAGTACGAGAAGTACAATGCAATGGTCGCTGCCGCAACCGAGTAGTCGACGGCAGAATATATGAAACAGCCTGCGGGAACCCCGCAGGCTGTTTTTTTGTCCGGGTGCGGATATTATTCTTCGGTCACGCCCTTGTCGAAGGCCTTGACGATCTTGGTGACGAGGGGATGGCGGACGATGTCTTCGTTGGTGAAGCGGATGACGCTGATGCCCTTGATTCCTTTGACGAGGTCGATGCCCTTGAGCAGGCCGCTGTCTGCCTTGTTGGGCAGGTCCACCTGGGTGGCGTCTCCGGTGACGATGAACTTGGCATTGCAGCCCATACGGGTGAGGAACATCTTGAGCTGGCCGAGATTGGTGTTCTGGGCCTCGTCCAGGATGACGCAGGCGCGGTCCAGGGTGCGGCCTCGCATGTAGGCGAGGGGAGCGATCTGGATGGTGCCATCGGCCATGAACTCCTGGAGCTTGCGGTGCGGGATCATGTCGCCGAGGGCGTCGTACAGTGGCTGGAGATAGGGGTCGAGCTTGTCCTTGAGGTCGCCCGGCAGGAAGCCCAGGCGTTCGCCGGCTTCGACGGCCGGGCGGGTGAGGATGATGCGCTTGATTTCCCTGTTCTTCAGGGCGCGGACTGCAAGGGCGATGGCTACATAGGTCTTGCCGGTGCCGGCAGGGCCGACGGCGAAGACGAGGTCATTGTCGAAGTATGCCTTTACCATCTCCTGCTGGGTGAGGTTGCGGGCGCGTATGGGCTTGCCGTCCGTGCTGTGCACGATGACGGCGTCGCCGTTGAGGCGGAAGCGGTCCGGCGATGTCTCGCCGTCGAATATATCCTCGACATCGTAGATGGTCAGGTTCATCTTGCGGTGACGCCTCTGTATCAGTTCGTTGAACTTCATCTCGAAGTCCTCGATACGGGCTTCCTTTCCGTCCAGGATGATCTCGTCGCCGCGTGCGACGACCTTCAGTTCGGGGTAGTAGGAGCAGAACTCCTCCAGGATCTTGTTGCCCGCTCCGAAGATTTCGATGGGGTCAATTGCTTCCAGCTTGATGGTTTTCCTCATATATTCCGGTTTCTTTCGTTACTCTTTTGTATGTGGTTATCATGTTGTCGTAGTCGGAGGGGTCGGTCCACTCGCTGCGCCGTCCTATGAAGCGGCCGACGGGGATAGTCGTATAGTTGTCACGCAGGGTCCCAGGAAGGCAGCACCACATGAAGACCAGCTCGGGCTCGAGCATCTCCATGCTGCCGTCAGGATGGTTCACGAAGCGGGCACGGACGGCGAGCTCGAGGCGCGTGTTCTCCTTGCTCATGTTGGAAACGGCGTTCCCGAGGGAGTATATCACTGGCACTCCTTGGATGTGTGACGTGTCCTGAACGACGTGCGGATGCGCGCCGACAATGAGGTCTACGCCCTGCCCGGCAAGCCATCCGGCCCATTCCTCCTGCTCTCGCGAATGTCTGAGGCGGAACTCCGTTCCCCAGTGGGGGAGTGCGACGATGAAATCGGCTCCCCGCCTTTTCGCCCTGTCTATCATCTCCTTGACTTCGTCCTTCTCCATGTTCCTTATCCTGGGCCACTCGGGCTGGGGCTCGTAATTGGTGCCGTAAGTGAAGTTCACCAGTGCGATGCGTATGCCTTTGCCCACGACGATGAGCGGGTTGAGCAGGGTGTCGGAGACATTGTCTGCAGCGCAGCCCGTATACTGGATATTGTGGCTGTCGCGCATCGAATCGTAGACCTGGAGGGTGCGGACCAGCCCCCTGCGGCCCTTGTCGAGGATATGGTTGTTGGCGGTAAGGAATACGTCCACACCGTGTCCGGCAATGCTGTAGGCATATTCGTCCGGAGCCGAGAATGACGGGTATCCGGTGTAAGGCTTTCCCGCCAGGGAGAACTCAAGGTTGGCTACGGAGATATCCGCATCGCTGGTGACGGAATCGAGCTCGGAAAAGAATCCGTTGCAGTCGTATGCCAGCTGGGCTTCGTGCATCATTACGTCTCCGATGAATGAGACGCTGACCGTGTCGGGGGCTGCCTTGAACGGCTTTGGAAAGGGGATGTCAAAGTTCCACTGCGCCCGGGCGGGCCCGCAAAGGACCAGGAGGGCAAGGAGAGTGGTTGATATCCTACTTTGACGCATCGGCACGGTTTTTCCTGTTATAAATGCAAATATACATTTTTTTTGTTGTCGAAACTTAATTCACTAAATTTGCATTTTGTGACAAATGGCCTTATGAAGAATAAGATTCTTGTTTTCAGCGCGTTCATGCTGACTGTCGTGCTTTGCTCCGGATGCGATTTCTTCCGCACCCTGGCAGGCCGTCCGACCTCTTCCGACATAGAGGCCATGCGCGTGGAGCTCAGCGTCCGCGAGGCGGCTGAGGCGGCGCGCCGGGATTCGCTGGAGCGCGCCCGGCTCGCGGCCCTCGAGGCTGCCCGCGTCGCGGCTGCGGAGGACACCCTGCAGACCATGAAAGGCCTGCTGCGTACTCCGTCCCGTTTTGCCGGCCTGGCTAAAGACAGCGCCCCCAGCGCCAAATACAGCATCGTGATCGGATCGTACCGTGACCGTGCCAATGCCGTGAAATACAGTGAGAAACTTACTTCCGAAGGCTATCCCGCCGAAGCCGTGAGCTTCCGCAACGGCTTCACTGCGGTAGGCGTATGTCCTACGGACAATCCTGCAGACCTGTTAGCTTCGCTTCGCAAGGTGCGCAAGGAGCGTTTCTGCCCCAAGGAAGTCTGGATTCTGGTAAACGAATAGCCCCATGAGACGAGTCTTTGTGTTCCTGGCGGTCCTTCTCTGCACCGCGGCGCTCTGCTCCGCGCAGTACCGCACTCCGGACTATCGCGAGCTCGGCTACAGCGAGACCGGTAGGGCCTTGCGCGAGCATGTGGGTTACCTGGCCTCGGCGGCCCTTGAAGGCCGCGCCGCCGGCTCGCCGGGCGAGCTGGAAGCGGCGGACTATGTCCGCGAGGTACTGGGCTCTTATGGCATCGAGCTCCTTTCCGGAGTTGACGGGGACGAGTTCGGCATAAAGCGCGACGAGGGCGATACCCTCGTGTCGCGCAATGTCATCGGAGTCATCGAAGGATATGACAGGTCACTCCGGGACCGCTACATCGTCATCGGCGCCCGGCTTGACAACATCGGCACGAGGACTATCACCATAGACGGACAGCCCTTCACCCGTATCTACAATGGTGCCAACGGCAACGCTTCTGGTGTCGCCATGATGCTGGAACTGGCTCGCATGCTCAAGACCAATTCCCTGATGCTCAAGCGCTCCGTGGTGTTCGTCGCCTTCGGTTCTTCGCTTGAGTCGCACATCGGCTCATGGTATTTCCTGAACCGTTCGTTCCCGGCTGTGGACCGCATCGACGCTATGGTCAACCTCGACATCCTCGGCCGCGGCCAGGGTTTCTATGCATATACCGGCTCCAATGCCGACCTCAACAGGATACTCAACCGCGTCAACTCTACCCTGCAGCCGGTCAAGCCCGAGATCACGGACACCGAGCCCGTTGACTCCGACCACCGGATGTTCTATGCCTCGGAGATCCCGTCCGTATTGTTCACCACGGGCATGTATCCCGAGTATGGGACCGACAGGGACACGCCTTCCATCCTCCAGTATGACGACATGGAGCGCGAGCTCGAATACCTTTACAATTTCACGGTGGAGCTCGTTAACGGAGCGGCCCCGGCATTCCGTCCGGACGAAGGGGTGGAAGCGCCTGCCGAGACTGCGAGGGCCATACCTTATTACGAATGCGACATCCCTCCCACCTTCCTGGGCAGCACGGACCCTAAAGTCTTCCTTGAGAAATGGGTGTACGCCTATCTCAAATACCCTGAGGAGGCGGTCCGTAACGGCATCCAGGGGCGTGTCCTTGTGGATTTCGTGATAGACGAGAAGGGTAAGGTCAAGGATGTCAGGGTGCTCAGGGGAGTTGATCCGCTCCTCGACGCCGAAGCCGTAAAGGTGGTGGCGGCCTCGCCCGACTGGAAGCCTGCCAGGCTTCAGGGCAAGAAAGTGCGCTCCGAGATATCCCTCTATGTCGAATTCAAACTCGAAAGAAAGAAAAACAGATAAGATATAACATGGATTACGATTTCAAGTCAATCGAAAGCAAATGGCAGGCCTGGTGGGCTGCCAACAAGACGTTCAAGACAGTACTGGATCCCTCCAAACCGAAATACTATGTCCTCGACATGTTCCCTTACCCTTCCGGCGCAGGTCTTCATGTCGGACATCCGCTGGGATACATCGCCAGCGACATCTTCTCCCGCTACAAGAGGCTGACAGGCTTTAATGTCCTGCATCCGATGGGTTATGACGCGTTCGGCCTCCCGGCCGAGCAGTATGCCATCCAGACCGGACAGCATCCCGAGAAGACCACTACGGACAACATCAACCGTTACCGCAGCCAGCTCGACAGGATCGGATTTTCGTACGACTGGGACCGCGAGGTGCGCACCTGTGACCCCGGGTTCTACAAATGGACCCAGTGGGCATTCCTGAAGATGTTCGACAGTTGGTATGATGCTTCCCTTCAGAAGGCCCGCCCTATCGCCGAGTTGACGGCACATTTCACCGCCACGGGCACGGAGGGCGTGACTGCTGCATGTTCGCAGGAGCTTGATTTCACGGCAGAGCAGTGGAAAGCCATGACGGAGAAGGAGAAATCCGATGTCCTGATGAACTACCGCATCGCGTACCAGGGCGAGACTTCCGTCAACTGGTGCGAGGGTCTCGGCACCGTCCTGGCCAATGACGAAGTCAAGGACGGACTGTCGGTGCGCGGCGGATTCCCCGTCGAGCAGAAGAAGATGACGCAGTGGCAGCTCCGCGTTTCGGCCTATGCCGGACGCCTGCTCGACAGCCTGGACAAACTCGCCTGGACGGATTCCCTCAAGGAGATGCAGCGCAACTGGATTGGCAAGTCAGAGGGATGCGAGGTGGTATTCGACACAGTATGCGGCGACAGGCATCTGCCTATCACCATTTTCACCACCCGTGTCGACACTATCTTCGGAGTGACCTTCATGGTCCTCGCTCCGGAGAGTGACCTCGTCAAGGAGCTTACTACGCCCGAACAGGAGGAGGCTGTCGCCGAATATATCCAGCAGGTCAAGAAGAAAACCGAGCGCGAGCGTATCGCCGAGACCAAGACCGTCACCGGCGTGTTCGCCGGCTCATACGGTATCAACCCCCTGACGGGCGAGCGCATCCCGATCTGGATCTCCGAGTATGTGCTCGCGGGCTACGGCACCGGCGCCATCATGGCCGTACCGGCGCACGACAGCCGCGACTACGTGTTCGCCAAGACTTTCAACCTTCCGATCGTGCCCATCATCGAGGGTTGCGACGTGAGCGAGAGCAGCTTCGACGCCAAGGAAGGAAAGATGTGCAACTCAGGTTTCCTGAACGGCCTGGACGTCAAGGTCGCCATCGAGAAGGCCAAGGACTATGTCGAGGAGAAGGGTCTCGGACGCCGCAAGACCAATTTCCGCCTGCGCGACGCCATCTTCTCTCGCCAGCGCTACTGGGGCGAGCCTTTCCCCATCTATTACAAGGACGGCATCCCGACTCCGCTTCCGGAGTCTGCGCTGCCGCTCGAACTTCCCGAGATCGAGTCGTTCAAGCCCGCGGCCAACGGCGAGCCTCCGCTTTCCCGTGCAAAGGACTGGACTTACGACGGATATCCGCTCGAGAAGAGCACCATGCCCGGATTCGCCGGTTCGAGCGCATACTATCTCCGCTACATGGATCCGCACAACGACAATGCGCTGGTGGACAAGGATGTGGATGCATACTGGAGGGATGTTGACCTCTATATCGGCGGTACCGAGCATGCGACCGGCCATCTCATCTATTCGCGTTTCTGGAACAAGTTCCTCTACGATCTCGGATATGTCTGCGAGGATGAGCCTTTCAAGAAACTCGTCAACCAGGGCATGATCCAGGGCCGTTCCAACTTTGTCTACCGCATCGTCGGCACCAACACTTTCGTGTCGCTCGGCCTCAAGGACAAGTACGAGACCACCGAGATCCATGTCGACGTGAACATAGTTTACAACGACCGCCTCGACCTCGAGGCCTTCAAGGCATGGCGTCCGGAGTACGCCGACGCCGAGTTCATACTCGAGGATGGCGAGTATGTCTGCGGCTGGGCCATAGAGAAGATGAGCAAGTCAATGTTCAATGTCGTCAATCCGGACCTTGTCTGCGATACTTATGGCGCAGACACCCTTCGTCTCTATGAGATGTTCCTCGGTCCCCTGGAGCAGTCGAAGCCTTGGGATACCAAGGGCATCGACGGCGTGAACCGCTTCCTCAAGAAGTTCTGGCGCATGTTCTACGACCGCGACAACTGGCTTGTCACTGACGGGGAACCGACCGCGGCCGAGCTCAAGTCGCTCCACAGGCTCATCGCCAAGGAGCGCGCCGACATCGAGGCGTTCTCGTTCAATACCACCATCAGCGCATTCATGATTGCGCTTAACGAGCTCTCCGCCCTCAAGTGCAGCAAGCGTGCTGTCCTCGAGCCGCTCGTGATCCTGCTCTCGCCCTTCGCCCCTCATATCGCGGAGGAACTCTGGCATGCCCTCGGCCATGAAGACAGCGTCACTTTCGCGACCTTCCCCGAGTATGTCGAGGCATACACTGTCGAGGACAGCTGCACCTATGCGGTATCGTTCAACGGCAAGACCCGCTTCACCGTCGACCTCCCCAAGTCGGCGGACAAGGACGAAGTGGAGGCGAGGGTGCGCTCCATGGAGCAGACTGCAAAGTATGTGAACGGACTTAGCATCATCAAGGTCATCGTGGTCCCTGGAAAGATCGTGAATATCGTGGTCAAGTAACCGGTGATGGAAGCCCAAAGGAAAAAGTATTATCTTGTAAATGATTTCATTATCCTGACGGTCGCGTGTTTCATCTTTGCGATCGCCTGGGAGGCCTTCATGATCCCGAACGGCATGTCCGCCGGAGGCATGATGGGTCTATGTACCGTAATACAGTATGCTACGGGAGGGCTTATCCCCGCCCAGTACTCGTATTTCGCGGTCAACGCCCTGCTGATCATAGTCGCGGTCATCGCCATGGGCATAGGCTTCGGTTTCAAGACGATATACTGCATCATCATGTCGTCAGTGGCCATGGGGATTGTCGCGTCCATACCGGAGATCCATTCCGTCGCCGGACAGTTCTTCTATGTCAGGGAAACGCTGCTCATCCCCATCATCGCCGGCCTGCTGGAGGCCATAGGCCTCGGTCTCGTGCTTCGATACGGGGCCAGCACCGGAGGCACGGACATCATCGCGCTGATGATCAATAAATACTGGCCGGTGTCGCTGAGCAAGGTGTTCCTGATCTCGGACATCATCATAGTCGCCGCCCTTCTTTTCCTTCCGGACAAGTCGTTCACCGACATGGTCTACGGTCTTGTGGAGATCATAACCTTCTCTGCGATCATCGATTATGTGGTGGGAGGTGACAAGTCGTCGTATCAGCTGCTGGTCTTCTCCGACCGCTATGCGGACATCGCGGACCATATCATCAAGAACATGAACAGGGGAGTGACGGTGCTGAGCGCGCAAGGATGGTATACCAAGCAGGAAAAGAACGTGCTCCTGATCCTCCTCAACCGCAAGCAGCTTCCCAGCCTCACCAAGGTCATCAAGGAGGTCGACCCCCGTGCTTTCATGTCCGTGTCCTCCACCAACAACGTCTATGGCGAGGGCTTCGATGAGATAAAGACCGGTTTCAAACGGAAACACAAATCAGAATCAGATGCCTCTTAAAGAACAAAAAAGCGTTTTACATTACATCAGGGATTATGCGCTCCTGATTCTCGGCCTGTTGCTGTATGTCCTGGGCTGGACCGTTTTCCTCGTCCCCAACAATCTCGTCGGCGGAGGAGTGACCGGTGTCGCCTCCATCATCCAATACGCCACGCATGGCGCCATCAAGATTGGTTACACCTACTTCACCGTAAATACCCTTCTGTTGATACTGGCGCTGTTCACGTTAGGCAAGGGTTTCGGAGGCAAGACGGTCCTGGCCATTTTCCTGGCATCGCTGGGCCTCAACCTTTTCCAGACATGGATACCCGCCGAGATATGTCAGACGCTGGCCGTCGAGAACGGCAAGCTGATGAGCGTCATCATGGGCGGCATCCTCGTCGGAATCGGCATAGGCTTCACCATGGCAGCCGGCGGAAGCACAGGCGGCACCGACATCATCGCCCTGATAGTCAACAAGTACCGCGGCGTTTCCCCGGGCAAGATGATACTCGGGATGGACTTGGTGATCATCCTGTCATCCCTGCTCGTCCCTTCCTATACCG
>JBGUGW010000042.1:0-16147 GCA_045111695.1 Candidatus Cryptobacteroides sp.
TCCGAGAGGTAGTGGTTCGTGACGATGGGAGTATCGGTCACTATCAGCTCTCCGTCGATATACTCCGCCACTACCGAGCGCCCCGAGGCGTCGGAAATGGCGTAATGGTGCGCTGCACCGATGTCCGAGTGCATGTCGATGCTTTCCAGGAGTGCTATGGCTTCATCGACCGTAGCCGCGCGGTTGAGGACATAGCGAAGGGCGGAAGTGGTGGTCAAGTCGGGCTTGCCGCTGTCCTGGTCGGTCTGGACATCGTCCCCGGCCATCAGGTCAGCGATGGCGAGCCCCTTCTCGTTGATGCCGTCCAGAGCGAAGAACAGGCATGTCAGGGCGACGTACTTGTGTCCGAAAGTGTCGGGCTTCCAGTCGTCGCCGAAACCGAAGAACTTCAGGTTGAAAGTGGCGATGGATTCGTAGCCCTTGCGGGGACGGGTGTGAAGGATGAGGGCCGAAGCATCGGCGAAATCGAAATTGCGTCCCATCATGAAACGGTCTTCCGGCGTGCGGACGGTGAAGGCCGCGCAGCCGTAAGGCTCAGCGGCCGGGTCGGCGGCGGGCGCCTTGGAGAAGCCCTTCGAGAGGAAGCGCACGACATACCGGCTGATCTCAGCCGCATTGCGCCCGCCGCCGGCTTTCATCAGGCCTTCGAAGCCGTCATTGCCCCTGAAGTCCATGTAATACAGTCCGTCGTCCAACTGCTTGACGGACAAAGCCCCCCTTACCAGGGGGCCGAATGCGAACACCGTAGCGACGAGCATCGCCAGTCCGCAGATCCTGATCGTTACAGACAGGATGCGCCGCGCTTTGGATTTCTTTTTCTGCATCAGAATTTCCAAATCTTTATCTCATTGTTCCCGACGGAAGCGTTCTCGAACGGGCCGGGCTTCGGGGCCGCGAAGTTGCGCTGCGCGCCGGCGAAGTCGTGGTCTATGCGCAGCGGGGTCTCGTCGCGGTTCTCGTAGTAGCTGTCGGTGTAGTAAGCCTTTTCGAGCATTTCCGTATCGACGGACTTGGTGGAGGCCCTGTTCCAGGCCCCGTCAAGGGTGAATTTAAGGTAGATGCCGTCCTCTTTGAAGATCATTTCCGGCATCGGGACATTGCCGCCTGTGGCAGCTCCTTTCTCAAACCTGTAACCCGGCACGCCGTTGTAATAGATGTTTCCCGCTACGTGCATCGGCAGCCAGAAATTGTCGCCCTGGTTGCTGCCGGCAGGGACGGAGCCGTTGCGGAGCTTGCTCGCGAAAGGCTCCGGCATCTCGTCACGCACGGTGACGGTGTTCATGTCGCGGAATATTCCGGGATAATACGGCGGGCGCTCGTCGTAGACGCTCAGCCCGGCCTTGGCCCCGTAGAAGACGTTGTTATAGAACCTGTCATCCCCTCCGGGGAAATTCATCACGCCGACGACGTCGGTGGAATGCGGAGCGTGGTACGGAGTATAGCGGTTAGGCACGGGCCTGAAGGTAACCTCGCCGCAGATGATGTTGTGGACGAAAGCCGTTCCCTGGGCCATGTCGAGGAATGCGATGGGGGAGAGCATGATGTTGTTGTCCACCAGGCATGGGCCGTGGCTGACCTCTATCATCAGGTCGCAGGTAGTGTTGTGCGCGAAGGTGTTGCCCGTCACGCGTGTGCCGATGGCCTGCCAGTCCAGCCACATGCCGCGGACGCCGTTGTCGAGGACATTGTCCTTGACCAACACGTCGATGGCGGCGTGGAGCTTGATGCAGCCCACTTCTGCCCCGCCGAACTGGACGTTGTAGTTGATGTCGTGGATGTAGTTGTCCTCAATGGTGGAGAAGACGCCGCCGAGGTGTCCGACGACGCCGGCCTGACCGCAGTCGCGGATCTCGTTGCGGCGTATGACGTGCGAGCCGATGTTCTCCTTGTTCCAGCCCATGTTGTAGGCCTTGAAGATGGACTCGAGCTCGCGGTTGAAACCGATGAGTTCGCGCTCGGTGGTCCAGCGGTTGTGGCCGGATGCGCGGTCCTTGCCGAGGCTGACGCCGACGCATTTGGAGTGGCTTATCTCATTGTCCTCGATGATCCAGCCCTTGCTCCAGTGCGGGCCTATCAGGCCTTCCTGATAGGCGGTGGGAGGAGCCCACTGCGTGGCGGCCTGGCTCAGGTGGAAACCCTTGACAGTGATGAAGTTGACACCAGAAAGCTTGGGGTAAAAGACCGCAGGACGGACATTGATCTCGGCGAGTTCCTTGTTGGGGTCGGCTCCGCCGAAATTGGCATATATGACGGTCTGGTTATCATCGACTTCCACATACCAGCAGAGGTGTTCGGAGGTATCCTTAACGCCCTCGAGGGTTCCGATCTGCCATAGGGCTTTTCCGTTCAGGTAGACCTCTCCGAGGCAGACATAAGGCTGGGTGTAATATACCCAGTCGCCGGCGAGGATCTCCGTGTAAGGATTGAAATCCCCGAAATAACTGTTGGGCAGGACGACTTTCCAGACGTCGGATTTCTTCTCGCGGGTCCAGGTGGTTATCTGGTCGGAGCCCTTGATCCAGACTTCTTCGCCTTCGGCGGCCTGGTAAGTGATGCGGGCATATTTGTCGGAGCCGGAATTGCGGGGATTGACCCATTCGCGGTAGGTGCCGGCATGTACGGTGACGACGTCTCCGGCGCGTGCTACGGACGCGGCCTTGGATATGGTGAGGAACGGAGCGGCTTGTGTGCCGGGGTTCAGGTCAGAGCCGCCCTTGGCGACATGATACTCTTCGGCGGAGCCGGCTGCGAGGCCCAGGAAGAGGGCCAAAGTGAGGGTCAACAGGTTTTTCATAATGGGTGGTTTTGACAAATATACAGAAAAAACCTAATTTTGCAGAGACTTAATTCATCGTATCCCATGGAAGGAAAGGACTTTTCGGATCTTGGCAGAGTGGAAGCTTTGAAGGCGCTTTACGAAGGTACTCCGTTCGAAGCTTTCGGTCAGGCCCGCTTCGAGGCCGCCGGCCGCGAATACATAGCATACGCCTCAAAGGTTATGCTCGAGGGCATAGATTTCGACCTCGTGTATTTCCCTCTCAAGCATCTGGGCTACAAGGCCGTGGTCGGTGTTACTGGCGAGCTTTACGCGCAGATGGCGCATCCGGCTGCGCTGAGCGTCCGGCTGGGCGTGTCCGCCAAGTTGGATTTCGCGCAGGTGCGCGAGTTATGGGAAGGGATGGTAGCGGCTGCCAAGGAGCATGGTTACAAGCAGGTCGATCTCGACCTGGCACCGTCGCGCAACGGGCTGTGCATCAGCGTCTCCGCCGTAGGCGAGACCGCGCTGCTGACAGCTAAGAGGCGCCCCGCGCCCAAGTCCAAGGACCTGCTCTGCGTCAGCGGAGCGCTCGGCGCTGCCTTCCTGGGCATGCAGGCGCTGGAGCGCGAACGCCGCCGCTTCGACGCCGGCGAAGCCGACCACGCCGAGCGCGAGAAAGCCCTCTCGCAGTACCGCATGCTCGTGGCAGCGTATCTCAAGCCCGAGCTCGGCGCCGGCACGGTCGCTCAGCTCGAGGCTGCAGAGATAGTTCCCTCGGCCGGATGTTTCGTTACGCGCGGCCTTGCGGACGCCGTCAAGAGGCTCTCCCGCGACACCGGCCTCGGCGCCAAAGTCTATGCAGACAAGATTCCCTTCGAGGGCAATTCATTCCAGCTGGGCAAGGAAACGGGCATCGATCCCTTCTCTGCAGCCATGAACGGTGGCGACGATTACCGGCTGCTGTTTGCAGTCCCCATCCTTTCCTTGGAGAAGTTCCGCCGCGAGTTCCAGACCTTCGACATCATCGGTCACCTAGCGCAGCCGGAAGCCGGTACGGTCCTCGTGACGCCCGAAGGCGTTGAGCTTCCGCTCCGTTCTCCCGGCTGGCCCGAAGAGGACTAGCTTACAGGGCAATCAGTACGAGAAGCAGCGTTGTCAGCACGCTGAGCCAGGATTCTTTTTTCATAATGAGAGGAATCTTTGGTTCGTTGTTATGATGTGTTGCTGGTCGGCGGAGAAGCCGCAGGCGATGACCAGGATCGCCAGCGCCACTACGGCGATGAGCCATAGGACGAAGATCACGAGTCCCGGGTGCCAGGACGGGGATTTGAAATGGAATATCAGCATGATGCTGCCGTAGAGCATGCCGAGGAAGGGGAGGACGCAGACCACAAGCGCCAGGTACATGACCCAGGGAGTCTCAATGATGGTCGTGAACTGAGGAAGGTTATATGAAACTTCCTCGATCAGCCTGTCCACCGTAGTCTTGAATCCCAGCCATTCCCAGCCGAACAATCCCAGTCCGCAGGTAAATAGTCCGGACACCGAAACGATAAGAAGGATGATGCCGATCACCAGCTCCATGGCGCGGCCGATACCTGCCCATTCGGGGGAGTGGCCGAGGCGGTCGGCGGCTGCGCCGAGCTCGGCCGCGCCGCTCTCGATGGAGCGGCGTATGCTCTCGGCCGTACCGTCCTCGCCTTTCTGCTCCCAGCGCTGCCTGGCGGTACGGGCCGCAGGCATGCAGATCCAAAGGATTAGGTATAGGGCGGGGAAAGAAATGGACACTGAGAAAAATGGAGTCCAGTGATCTATTCCCCCGAAGAATCCGAGAAGGGAAAACACAAGGAATATGATCCTGAAAATAGCCGGGTCAACTCCGAAATAACTCGCCAGACCGCCGCAGACGCCGGCTACGCGGGCGTTCTCCAGGTCGCGGTAGAGCTTTTTCCTGGGCTTCTCCTCCGGAGCGGTACGCTCGGGCTCTTCTTCTTCGATCTTTTCCGGCCTGCCGAGTATGTTCATTATCTGCTGTACCGAAGACAGCGTGACGACTCCGTCCGTCGGAACCCTTTCGAGCAGGAGCTCGGCCATCCTCTCTTCGATACCCTCGACGATCTCGGGGTTGGGATAATATGCCTCCATCTCCTTGAGGTAGGCGGCAACGGCCTGTGCGGCCTCTTTTTCGAGGGCGAATGCGTATCCCCCTATGCTGACTTTTTCTATCTGTTTCATCCTCTGAGTGTTTCAATGGCCTTGACCATGTCCTGCCAGGCACTGTCCATATCTTTCAGTTGTTCGCGTCCCTTGTCGGTGATGCAGTAGTATTTGCGCGGGGGGCCCTGAGTGGACTCCTCCCAGCGGTAAGTGAGCAGGCCCTGGTTCTTCTGCCGTATCAGCAGGGGATAGAGCGTCCCCTCGACCACGATCAGGTTCGCGGCTTTCAGCTCCTCGATGATGGCCGAGGCGTAGGCTTCGCGCTTGGCAAGGATGCAAAGGATGCAGTATTCCAGCATCCCTTTCCGCATTTGAGCGCGTACGTTGTCTGCATTGCTTTCCATCACTTCTTGTTTTTTAGGGTGAATCTGGCGAGGTTCTCCGCGGTAGGGGAGATGCCGCGCATTTCGCACTGCTGTGCGGGGGTCTCGGCCTTCGGGACCACGATCCAGAGGATCACGTAGATCCAGAAGCCGGCGGAGCCCGCGAACAGGGCAACCAGCATCAGGACGCGCACCAGGGTGATGTCTACGTCGAAATACTGGGCGAGGCCGGAGCAGACTCCGGCGATACGGGCGTTGTCGGGGTCGCGGAAGAGCTTGTGCGGCGCGGCCGCAGTGCTCTTGGGCGCGCCCGCCCCGGTGCCGCCCGGCACCTCGCTGCCGTCCGGCATGCCGAGCTGGGCTATGACGTCGTTCACGAGATTGATATCCACAACGCGGGAGCCGGAGCCGACCTTTTCAGTGAACAGCTCGGCTATGCGCGACTCAAGGTCGTCCATGACCTCTTCGACAGGCACGTCCTTGAGCTGTGACCTGAACAGTTTGAGATACCCTTCCAGGCGGCTGTAAGCGTCCTCATCGAGGGTAAAGTTCCTTCCGCCGATACCGGCATTGATTGTCTTTTTCATTTTCCGAAAGTATTTTTCGATGCAAAGATATAAAAACTTTTGAATACTTTGCAATACAAGGTACTAAAATTTTCAAAAATCTTTCGGAATCGACTGCAAAAACCCGTATATTCGTGGAGAAACCGATATAGATGAATGCCATGTCCAAGTTTTTTACCAGGTTGACGGCCCTCGCGCTCGCGTGCGTACTGTTTGATATTGCCATATATGCGGCTCCCAAGGGCGGTGAGCCAGGACGGAATGACGAGGCGTTGCTGCGCGAATGGATCAGGACACTGGCCTCGGACGAGTTCGGCGGCCGGAAGCCCATGACCCAGTACGAGGACCTCACGGTGAATTATCTCGCCGGCCAGCTGGAGGAGCTCGGCCTTGAGCCGGCCTTCGGCGACAGCTGGTTCCAGCCTTTCCGCATGATTGCCGTCACGGCGAAGCCCGTCGGGGGAGCACTGACGGCCAAGGGCATGAAAAAGGTCAGCCTTCGTTATCCCGAGGATGTAGTGGTATGGACCGCCCGCGCCACTGACATGGTTGAGATGAAAGGCGCGGAGTATGTCTTCTGCGGATTCGGCATCAATGCCCCCGAGTTCGGGTGGAATGATTACGAGGGCATGGATGTGAAAGGAAAGATTGTAATCGCCATGGTCAATGACCCCGGCTATTACGACGCTTCCCTCTTCCGCGGCCGGAACATGACATATTATGGAAGGTGGCTGTACAAGTTCGAGGAGGCCCTCCGCCAAGGGGCGGCCGGCTGCCTCGTCCTGCACAATACCGAGGCGGCCAGCTACGGCTGGCATGTCTGCGTGAACGGCCACATGGAGGACAATCTCGCACTTTTCGACCCCGATACCCGAAACGCCGGCGAGCTTGGCATCAAGGGCTGGCTGCACGAAGACGGCGCCAGGAAGCTTTTCGAGGCGGCCGGAATGGATATGGATGCGGCGATTGCCGCAGCCAAGCGGCCCGGCTTCAAGAGTTTTTCACTCAAAGTAAAGGGCGATGTCCGTATGTCCGTAAGCTATGACATCCAGGAGACCCGCAACGTCGCGGCCATCCTCCGCGGAGGGTCCAAGGCTGACGAGGCCATAGTCATGAGCGCCCATTGGGATCACCTCGGCATCGGTACGCCTGACGAGAGCGGCGATGCGATCTACAACGGGGCGGCGGACAACGGGTCCGGCATGGCCGGACTCCTGCTGGCCGCCCGCAAGTTCACGCAGCTCGCGGAAAGGCCGGACCGTTCCATCATATTCCTGTTCCCCTCTTCCGAGGAGAGCGGCCTTTTCGGTTCGGAGTACTACTGCGCGCATCCCGCCATCCCCATGGAGAAGACGGTCGCGAACCTGAATTTCGAGAGCGTCGGCCCGGCCGAACTGACCGAAGATGTGGTCATACTCGGCGGCGGAGAGAGCATGCTTGACCGCTATTATATGGCCGCTGCGGCCGCCCAAGGCCGGTATATCTTCTTCGACGACGACAATTCCGACGGATGGTTCTTCCGCTCGGACCATTACAATTTCGTGAAGAAAGGCGTGCCGGCTGTCGTGGTTGAAAATGGCCTCCACCCCGTGGACCCTGCTCATCCAAACAAATATCCGATGGCATCGTGGTATCACAAGCCATCGGATGAGTATAGGGAAGATTGGGACCTTGCGGGCACGCTGGCCAACGTCAACCTTCAGTTCAGCGTGGGCCTGTCGCTGGCCAATGCCAAAGCCTTCTGAGTCCCTCCTTTATCACAGGCACGGTCCGGCAGAGTAATCGCGTGTACAGTATTTGAACTTGGCCGACTTCTTCCCCGAGAATGAATTCCATTCCAGTTTGAGGTCGACGGTCTCGCCCTGCGTGTCCGGCAGGCACGTGAGGCGGAAGGCCACAAGGGCGTCGCCCTCGCTGCCCAGATGGTCTCCGGCTGCGTCGTGGTACAGCGTCACCTTGTACGGATCCTCCGGGTCGGAGCTTGCTACGAGGTTGATCCTGTGCATGATGCCGTCAGACCACAGGGTGCGGAAACGGAGTGTGATGTACCCGTCCTCCACGACTGTCGTCCAGTCCCCGACGATTTCGAGGGGGTCGTTGCCGTAGGTCGCGGCGTTGGCATCTTCTCCGAGGTCCGGGACAGGATTCTTGGTCAGGATGGAGTCGATCCAGTTGACATAGACATTGCCGATATCGGCGAGAATGCCTCCCTCATTCAGTTCCTTTTCGGTAGGCTTGCGGTAGTTGACCAGGGCGCGGACCTCCTTGTCGCCGAAAGGCGATTTCTTCATGTTGACGGCATTCAGCACCGTCGCTTCGTCCAGCTGCATGCGGAAAGACGTATTGTCCGCGCTGGGCTTTACGGTAACGACGGCGGAAGGGTACATTATGCTGGGGTCGAAGCCGTCATCGTCCAGCTTGCAGGCGGCCATGCTGAGGACTGCCGCCGTGATGGCAAACCATCTGAAAACATTTCTCTTCATAGTAGTCTTTTTCAATAACTGTCCAATAAACGCTATTTTTTTGAAAATCTTGCATGGTGGAGATGTGTTTTTTTGAAAAAATGCCATGTGTTTGGCAGTCAGGGGTAAGAAATGCGTATATTTGGGACAGTTAATTGATTTACCATGAAAAGATTGCTCAAATGGGTCATCGGCATAATCGCCGTGCTCTGCATCGCTGTCGCGTGTATCTGGGGGCGCGAAATATCCACAATCAAGTCCGTCGAACAGGTTGGGAACAACCGGTATCTGTATAAGATGGAATACAAGGCGGCTTACGACCTCGACGACATCATCTCCAAGGATATCGACTCCAACTCTGAATTGCTGGATTATATCATCGGGCGCATCGGGAAGGGCATTCCCATCAAGATGAAAAGCGCTCAGGTCGCAGACGAGAACGGCGAGCTCGCCACTTTCAACTGTACGAGCTTCCAGGCCGCCAAGGCTGACGGCGAGGGATTCTGGTACGGACGCAACTATGATTATTTCAAGAATCCCACGATGGTGACCGTCTCCCATCCCAGGAAGGGCTATGCCTCCATCGCCGTCAGCGACATGTCGCATTTCGGATACTCGTTGGACAAGGTTCCCGGGAGCTTCGCTTCGAAGCTCAGTTGCCTTGCAGCCATTTACGCCCCGCTTGACGGAGTCAACGAGAAGGGCCTCTGCACGTCCATCATGGCCCTGCCGAAGCAGGCTGCAAGGCAAGATTCCGGCCGGCACAAAGTCGGTACGACCGTCATCATGCGCCTGTGGCTGGACCGTTGCGCAACCGTCCAGGAGGCTTTGGACCTTCTGGAAACGGTAGATGTGAGCCATGATGCGGCGGTCGGCTCGGGATACCATTACATGGTGGCGGATGCCTTCGGCGACTGCGCCGTGGTGGAGTTCGACAAGTGGGACGGCTGGAAGACGATGATAGTCCGGAAATGCGAAGGCGAGAACTCGATGCTCGTGACGAACCATCTCCTCTCGGAGAAATACTATACCACCGAGCCCGACCCCGAGGTCGGCAATCCCCACAGCAAGAGCTGGTGGAGGTACGAGACTGTCAAGGCGTATCTTGAGGAACGCGATGGCAGGCTCACGCTCGACGAGGCCCTGGAATGTCTCGCAAATGTCCACTGGGTTGACTTGGACTGGGGTAACGGCACCATCGAGGACACGCAGTACACCTGCGTGTACGACCAGTCCGGACTCAGTCTGAGTCTCCGGAACTGGAACGATTACGGCGAGACCTGGAATTTCAATCTGTAGAGCTGCCGGAGGGAATACAGTTCAGGCACAAATTCGGCGTTAAAATGCGCTTTTTTCGCCTTTGCATACCTTGACGGAGTCGATAGCCATCAGGAGCGCTATGGCGAACATCATCGGCATGATGAAGAGTTGGACAGGGTTGAATCCTTCGATGAGTTCGCTCATATGCAACAGCGTAAACAGCGCCATGAAACAGGCCAATACAGCATTGATAATCCTTGCGGTCTTCCCTCCATACACCATAAGGAGGATGCCCACTACCGGGACAAGATAGGTCAGGCAGGTCATAAAGGCCATCATACCTACGGGCGCGGGACCTTCCTGGGCCACGATGCTATCTCCCCAGAAAGCGGGCAGGGCATCAGCAAGTGAGTGAGCGAGGAAACCAAGAACGGTCAGGATCCAGAAGAGGATAATGCGATTTTTCTTTTCCATTTCTCTTAGGTTTTGAATACGGTTGCAAAGTTACCCCGCATTTGCCTTTCGTAAAATCGCTAAAAATGGGGATTTCATGGGAGGGCGATAATCCCGACCTTTGCACCAACAAAGGAAATAAGGAATGGAATATTAAATCAAAAAGCATATGAAACCTGTTTTTAAGATTCTCCTGATGGAGCTCGCCTATCTTGCCACGTTTATCCTCGGTGCCGCCAGCGGCGCTATTCATCCCGCATGTTATGCCTATGCCGGTGCGGTTCTTCCGCTGGTGTTTGCATTCATCTACCTCTATACCTGCACCATCATCCGTGGTTTCGGTGCGGCGACAGCCCTGAACGGATTCATCTTTGTCCTGTTCCTGATTGCCGGAGAAGCGGATATCGCATACATCATCGGCACCATCGTCCTGACGGCGCTTGCCGAACTCATCCGCTATTCCTGTGGATATGACACGAAGAAGGGCGTCCGCTGGAGTTTTGTCCCCTTTGCGCTCTCATTCTTTGCCTACACCGCCCACTGGTGGACCGACACGGAAGGCTCCCTGGCTGCAGCAGTGGAAGAAATGCGTCCCGGATATGACCAGCTGATGATTCCGGTCATCAACAACGTCCCTGTGCTGATTGTGGTGGTTTTCTTGGCCATCCCCATTGCCATCCTGGCCATGAGGATCGCAGAGAAGGTCTTGAATAAGCCCGCAGGAACATTGAAATGATTGCACCACGGTGCATTTTTGGTGCAGCTTTATTTCATAAGAATGGGGATTCCGCTTATCCTTCGACCAACGGTCGAAGGATGCGGGCATTTTTGCCGTTTTCTGCGTTATCCTTCTACTTTCGGTCGAAGGATAAAGAGGTTTTCGCCTCTTTTTGCGGTATCCTTCTACCGTTGGTCGAAGGATGGGGGGGTCGAGGTGGTTGGTTGAGGAAGAATATAGTGCGGACGCACTTTAGGCGTTTCACAGCAGTTTTTGCGCCTGAGGCGACATTATAATCCCGTCTCAAGCGCATTTTTGCCTCTCAGAGGCCGAAAGTGCGCCTGAGATAATTCGGGGATTCCGCTCGCTGGGCGAGCGCTATCCCTGGCCCCTTGCCGGGGCGGCCCTTGCAAAAGGGAGCAGGCAGCTGATGGCCTTTCTGGCCATCCTGGCTGTTCCCGCTTCCAACCCTTACGAAAGCAAGCTTTCGACGGGCCGGAAACGAAAACAGCCGGTCGCTTTTGCGACCAGCTGCCTTTCCCTTTTGCGGAAGAAGGGGGATTCGAACCCCCGATACCCCGTGAAGGGTATACCGGTTTTCGAGACCAGCGCCTTCAGCCACTCGGCCATCCTTCCTTTGGGACTGCAAAGATATGCAAAAAAAAGGAATATAAAAAGCGCTGGCTCGGGCGGTTATTTGTAGATGTCCTCTTTCTTGAGCTCGACGAGGCGGCCGTAGCGGGCGATGTCGTCCATGGGGAGGGCCTTGCGGTCACCGACGATGATCCAGACGGTCGGGGCCGGGAGGACGGCCTTCTCGTAGTAGGACCTGAGGGTGGAGGCGTCGATGGCCTGGAGGTTTGCCAGGACGTCGGTGTTGGGGTCTGAGGTGTAACCGAGCCTCTCGTACTGCTGGACCATTGTGGGAAGGCTGCGGAAGGTAGGATAGCCGTTGTTGGTCTTGGAGACGATGGAGTTGCGGGCCGATTCGAGACCGTTCTCCTTGATGGGGAGGTTGGCGATCAGCGAGTCAACCAGCTGGATGGCCGACAGGGACTTGTCCGCCTGGGTGCCGAGCTGTGTGACGAAGATGCTGCCGTCATCGGGGTAGGCCGGGTCGGGGTAACTGGTGTATCCGGATGCGCTGTAGGCCATCGAGCGGAACTCGCGGACCTCCTGGAACATCAGCGAGAACATTCCGCCTCCGAAATACTGTCCGAGCACTTCGAGTGCAGCCTTGTCATGGCCGTTCTGCGGCTTGTCGAATCTCTTGTAGGTCTTGATCAGGGCTTGGCGCGAGCCGGGCAGGTCGTAGAAGAATACGGTCGGGCTGTCGTACTCCAAATAGTTGATGCGGTTCCAGTCATCGGTCTTCGAGGCCCGGCCGAGGTCGAGCCGGCGCGCCAGCGCGTCAGCGACGGCGCCGGCACCAAGGCGGCCGGAATACATCACCGAGTACCCATGGTCCATCAGGTCGTTGAAGGTATCCATCAGCCCCTTCGTTCCGACAGCCTTGAGTTCCTTCTTGTCCAGCTGTCTCAGGTAGGTGGACTGGTCACCGTACAGCACCTTCTCAGTCATGGCGTCCATTATATTGGAAGTGCCTCCGGTGAAAAAAGTCCGCTTGTTGAGGTCGATAGCGGTAAGCATTTCCTTGAAGCTGTCCTTGTCCGGTACAGCATGGTCGATGAAATGCCGCAGGAGCTTCAGCGACTCGTCGAGTTTATCTTCATAGCCCTTGATGATGAGATCGAAACTGTGGTTTCCGGCGCTGACGGCGAATGAGGTGCCGAGGGCCTGCCAGGTCTTGCTGAGCTGCTGTACAGACAGGGAGTCGGTTCCGACGGTGTTCAGGAACGACGCGACATGTTCGACCACAGGGTCGTCCGCGGTGCCCCTCACGACGCGGATCGTCAGGCTGAAAAGGTCGTTGACGGGATTGTCCTTATAGAAAAGCCGTACATTCGGCGTCACGTCGAAGCGCTGCACGTCGTGCTGTATGTCGACCAGGCGCGGCGCCACGTCGCGCACCGGCATCGCTTCGAGACGCTTCGCGTACTCGGAGCTCTCGCCGGAGTGCTTCGGCACCACCGGGTCGATATCAGGTTTCGCGACATTGTCCTTTGGATAGGATCCCATCACTTTCTCGAAGCGTATGTACTTGTCGGTGAAATACTTGTTCGCTACGCGGATGATATCGTCCCTCGTGATGGAACGGATGGCATCGACCTGGGCGAGGTACTCGTCCCAGCCGCGTCCTTGGGTCATCACTGAGACCATCTGCTCGGAGCGTCCGGCAATAGTCTCGAGGGCTTGCTGCGCACTCTTTGCGGATTCCAGCTTGAGGGCATCGACCTCGCTGTCGGAGAATTCGCCGCGCTTTACCTTGTCGATCTGCTCCCAGCAGAGCTTCTCGGCCTTGGGCAGCGAGCCGAAGGGCAGGTTGGGAATCACGGCGAAGCCGACGATACCCATTTCGTTGAAGAGCGGCAGGCGCTGGGCTCCGCCGAGCATCATTTTGTGGGCCGTGACCAGGGAATCCATCAGGCCGGAACCGAATCCGTTTGTGAGCAGGCCTGTGGCCAGCTCGAGGGCCGGGGCGTCCTCCTCGCTGTCGGTAGGGCCGTTGAAGGCGTAGACGGATATCTTGACGAGCGGGATCTCCGCCTTGATCTTCACTTCGCGGATGCCGGTGAGGGGCTCCACTTCCACGGGAGCCTTCTCGGGCTTCTCGCCGCGGCGGATGCGCCCGAAGGTGCGCTCAAGCAGCGACTCCAGCCCGTCAGGGTCGATGTCTCCGGAGAGGATCAGGCCCATGTTGCAGCCGACATAGTACTTGTTGAAGAAGTCCATCATCTCTCCCAGCCGGGGATTCTTGAGGTTCTCCGTGCTGCCGATGACCTGGTAGGAGTAGGGATTGCTGCCGCTGAACTCCTTGATCATCTCGAAGAGCGGAGCCTGGATGGTGTTGTCGGCGCCACGGTTCTTCTCCTCGTACACCGTCTCCAGCTCTCCCTGGAACAGGCGGAATACCGGACTGATCATACGGTGGCTGTTAAGCTCGGCCCACTGCTCGATATACTGCGGGGAGAAAGTATTGTAGTAATAAGTATAATCGTAGGATGTGCCTGCGTTGAGGCCGGTGCCGCCGAAGCGGGCGATCAGGCGCGTGAACTCGTTGGGGATGGCGTAGTCAGCGGCCTTCTTGCTCAGGCGGTTGATCTCTTTCTGGACAGCATTGCGCTCTGCGTTGTCTGTCAGTGTAGAGAGTTTGTCATAGCAGATGGCGATGGAGTCAAGCCATACTTTTTCCGCCTCATAATCCAAGGTTCCGATCTCCTCGGTACCCTTGAAGAGCAGATGCTCCAGATAGTGGGCGAGACCCGTGTCCGGGCAGTCCTTGCCGCCGGCCTTGACCACGACGGCTCCGTATACGATAGGCTGCGAGCTGTCACGGTTGACCCAGACCTGCATGCCGTTGGAAAGTTCGAACTGTTTTACTTCCAGGGGATTGTCCTGTGCTTTTGCCGCAATGCCGAGGCAGAGTGCGGCCAGAAGAATAAATGCTTTTTTCATTGTAAGTGCGTTTTATAAGCCTGCAAAGATAGGCATTTCTATCATGAAAAAACAATGCCAAAAAACCGGCCTGTCAATGGCAGCCGGGGGAAAAAAGAAGGATAGCAGAAATCAGCGGAGGAGGTCGAGACAGGCCTTCTTGGCGGAGTCGAAATCGGAAATGAGCCAACGGCCGTCCTCACGGACCAGGTCCATACTGTGGATGCGGAGTTCGCCGGAAGGCTCGTCGCCCTCTTCCCAGATGTCGCGGACGCCTACTACGGCCGTGGCGTGATCCCGGTCGGAGCGGTGGACGGACTCTACGGACCAGTAGGGGAGAGACCCGCCGTTGCCGGTCACGAGCATGAAGAGCCATTCCTTGTCGTCGATGGTCCCGTCGTCAGCATCGGGTTTATCAAATGCATCGGAAAGGGCCTTGAAGAAGTCGGCAGTCATGTATCCGGCTGCTTCGGGGAGCAGGCTGTGGTCGGGGATGTAGCGGCAGAGCTCCAGTACGCGGGGGTAGAGTTCGGGAGCGATGATAGCGGCATCGTCCCCGTTCAGGTCCGTGCGGATGAATGTCGTCTTGGAGCCGTCAGAGTTGTCTGTCCATTCCAGTTCCCCGGCGCGGTTGATGCGGAACGAGCCGGAGCCGTCAGAGTAAACCACTTCTTCGGTGTACTCTGTGTCATCTTCATACGGGAAACTGAGGCGGGCGAGGCGGCCGTCGCTGTAAACGAGCCTGCCGCCCTTGCCGGCGGCGGTCATGTCCCAGGCCTCGTACTGCGCAAGACCCGTCTCGCGCCATCCGGCCTGGACCCGGTACCCGCCGGCCCCGTCAGGCGCGAACACCGCGACGATGCGCTCGGCGGACTTTTCCGCCCACTGGCCGGAAAAATCCGCCTTCGGTGCCGTCGAGCACCCGGCAAAGACGGCCGCGCAGAGCGCAGCCGTAATGATAAGGTGGAATCTAGTCATCGGTATCTCCCATGATGATGACGAGATGGTCGCCCTCCTGCAGCGGCATGCTGCCGTGCGGTACGAGGAACCGCCCGTCGCGCTTGACCATCATTACCCGGATGCCGTGCGGCAGGTGCAGGTCGCGGAGCGTTTCTCCGTTCATCAAGTCATCTGCAGTCACGGTATGGTCGCGCAGCATGCCCATCTCCTCCGGAATCTCCATGCCGAAAGTCTCCACTTCCGGATCGGAGTCATAACTGAGCCCGAGCCATCTGGAGGACGGCGAGAGCGTCATTCCCTGGAGGACAAGTGACAACAGTGATATGAAGAAAACGATGTTGAATATCTCCGTCGATCCGTCCAGGCCGGCCACAACCGGGCACAGGGCGAAGAGGATGGGACCGGCGCCCTTGAGCCCCACCCATGAGGCGAAAGCCTTTGCCTTGAATGACAGGCCCTTGAAGGGAGCCAGGCATGCGAACACGCTGAGGGGCCTGGCGACGAACATCATGAAGAGTCCAATCAACAGTGCCGGCCACATGATGGTCGAGAACTGCGAAGGCCTGGCCAGCAGGCCCAGCATGAGGAACATGAGCAGCTGCATCAGCCATGTCATGCCGTCGAAGAATTTCAGGACGTCCCTTTTCATGGGGATGTCCACGTTGTTGCCGATGATGATGGCCGCGACATACAGCGACAGGAGGCCGTTGCCGTGCAGGACGGAAGCTATGCCGTTGGCGAAGAATCCTATGCTCAGTATCATCACCGAGTACAGGGCGTTACTGGGGAGGGAGATCTTTTCAAGCACCAGTTTCGCCCCATAGCCCACGGCGACTCCGATGAGGAATCCTATCACGATCTGCAGCAGCAGCACT
>JBGUGW010000043.1:0-25472 GCA_045111695.1 Candidatus Cryptobacteroides sp.
ATGATCCTTCTATCTTTGGAGTGTGAACATCTACTACTGCATATCCATTGAGGAAGCTCTGCGCAGGGCAAAAAACGCCGGGAAGAAACCTGGCTGTTACTTTGGTGGCATAACGCTACCAAGTGGAAGGAAAGGATTTGCAATATACAAGGAGGGGAAGATAATTGAGAAGTATACTGCAATCACACATAATCAAAATACCCATTAACACTGTAACGAGGTAATTAATTACAGCGAAAGCAGTGTTACGAGTTTATTCAATATAGCGGAAACACTGTTTCGACTTAAATAATCTACCTATAAACAGTGATATAAGGTAATTAATTGACCTGAATAGTACCGTATTTGGTAATTGAATGAGTATAGTACTTGATAATGCCAGATTTAGATATTTGTTCGTATATTTGATGAGAAGGCCCGACGGCTTTAAGCATAATGAGTATAAAGCCGGCAACAATGCCGACTGAGTATTATCGATATAATATGAGAAACGGATTCATCACAGTGGCGGCGGCAGTGCCGTCGGTCAAAGTGGCCGACTGTGCCTACAACCTGGCCCATATCGAGGAACTGATAGTCCAGGCAGAAGGCAACGGTGTGGAGATAGTTGTCTTCCCGGAACTGGCGATCACCGGATATTATTGTCAGGACCTGTTCAGGCAGAACCACCTTATGACGCAGGCAGAGAATGCCGTACTCAAGCTGCTTGACTTCACACGGAAACTTGATATTATCAGTATCATAGGTCTGCCTGTGCCGGTTGGTAACCTTCTGCTCAACTGCGCAATCGTCATCCAGAAAGGCGACATCCTCGGAATCGTACCGAAGACATATCTGCCAAACTATGGTGAGTTTTACGAAAAAAGGTGGTTCGCCTCGTCGCAGGATCTCCACCCGACGGAAATTCATTTTGCCGGCAGAAGGCTGACGGTGACCTCCGCTCCTTTGGTTTTCCGCACGTTTGAAGATGTAAGGTTCGGTGTTGAGATATGTGAAGACTTGTGGGCGCCAACCCCGCCAAGCAATCATCTGGCTCTGGCAGGCGCCGACCTGGTGTTCAACCTTTCCGCGTCAGATGAGCTGACCGGCAAGCACGCTTATCTCAAGAGCTTGATCGCACAACAGAGCGCACGCACCATTTCAGGCTATATCTACAGTGGATGCGGCTTCGGCGAAAGCACGCAGGATATGGTTTTCGGAGGTAATGCCATCATATACGAGAACGGCCTGCTACTTGCAGAAGGAGAGCGTTTCTCTTTCGACCCGCAACTTATCATTAGTCAGATTGACATCGAAAAGTTGCGCTCTGAACGCCGGTCCAACACTACTTTCGTCAATGCACAGCGGCCTTCCAGCGAGGAGCGCCACGCTTGCGATGAAGTGTTCGTTGACTGTATGGCTCCTGTCAATCGGCTGGCTGACACAACGGACACCCGGATCTTGCCATACCGCCGGATAGACCCGCATCCTTTCATTCCTTCCGATGATATGATGGAGCAGAGTTGCGAGGAGATATTCAACATACAAGTCGCCGGCCTGGCCAAGCGCCTCCAACATATCAATAGCAAGAAAGTAGTCATTGGTATCAGCGGCGGACTGGATTCCACCCTTGCCTTGCTGGTCTGCGTAAAGACCTTCGACAAGCTTGGCTATGACCGCAAGGGTATCATCGGAGTGACTATGCCGGGGTTCGGCACTTCCGGACGCACATATCACAATGCCGTCAATCTGATGGAAAGCCTTGGTATCACCGTGCGTGAGATAAGTATCGCCAAGGCAGTGACGCAGCATTTTGAAGATATCGGACACGACCCGGATATCCACGACGTGACCTATGAGAACAGCCAGGCCCGTGAGCGCACTCAGATACTGATGGACCTCACGAATCAACTTGGTGGGCTTGTCGTAGGCACTGGCGATATGTCGGAACTGGCGTTGGGATGGGCTACCTACAACGGAGACCATATGTCAATGTATGGTGTCAATGCGGGTATACCCAAGACGCTGGTGAGTTATCTGGTAAGATATGTCGCCCAAAGCGGAGTCGATGAGTTGTCGAAAGCCACCCTGCTCGACATCGTGGATACGCCCATAAGTCCCGAACTGGTACCTACTGACAGCGAGGGCAATATCAAGCAGAAGACGGAAGACCTTGTGGGGCCGTATGAGTTACACGATTTCTTTCTCTATCATTTCCTACGGTTTGGCTATCACCCGCAGAAACTGTATATCCTTGCGCAGCGTGCCTTCGACGGGACGACACCGGGGGCAGGTTTTTATGACAATGCCACCATTAAGAAATGGCTGACCACCTTCCTGCGCCGTTTCTTCAATCAGCAGTTCAAGCGGTCCTGCCTGCCCGACGGTCCCAAGGTCGGTTCGGTGAGCCTCTCGCCTCGAGGCGACTGGCGTATGCCATCAGACGCCTCTTCCACGACCTGGCTTGCCGAGTGCGATTCACTCGACGAGTAGCTTTTAGCTGAGAAGTGTCGTCCATTCCCACTAAAGACTGAAAACAATAACCCGGCACATCAAGTGTCGGGTCTTTATTATTCGTTACTGGTATACGTTTTTTCAGAGGTGGTATACGATTTTTCACAACCTATGCACCGTTTTTTTAGAGTAACGCGTTTTAAGCATAGTATTAAATCTGTTCAATAGAAGGGTAATTGGGCTTTGAAAACAGGAAAATAGGGGTTAAAACACGCTTAAACTGCGACAAAACTGCGACTAGGACAAAAACGAAAAGCACCTACATTGCCGTAAGTGCTTGATTTAGAGTCGTCTGGATGACTGGACTTGAACCAGCGACCTCCTGGTCCCTAACCAGGTGCGCTACCAACTGCGCCACATCCAGAGGTCGTCCAAGGCCCTTCGGCCTTTTCGGGACTGCAAATGTACGGATTTTCGGGGATAATCCAAACTCTGAGGGGATTTTTTTCTCATCCGGGACAATTTCTTTGTCGATTCTCCCGAAAATACACTAACGGGCTGCGCCTGACGGGCAGAAACGAACAGAAACGGGCAGAAACGAATAAAGGCAAACAATATAAGCCCTCCTAGGCCAGCTCCTTGATCCTGCGGGCGACTTCGTCCGGGTGGTCGACAAGGAGCTGGCCGTGGTTTGACTTTGGGAACACCTGGACGTGTACGTCCGGGCACAGTT
Organism: Candidatus Cryptobacteroides sp.; assembly: GCA_045111695.1. Classification (GTDB taxonomy): domain Bacteria; phylum Bacteroidota; class Bacteroidia; order Bacteroidales; family UBA932; genus Cryptobacteroides. The sequence goes on from JBGUGW010000043.1 coordinate 3,167, forward strand.
TCTTCAAGTGCTCAACCTGGGGCTTCGCGACAAAGGCCTCCAAGGTGCCGTACCAATAGTGTATGTCTGGGCCTGAAATGGATTCGAGTTTGTTGGTATAGACCGACTTGTATCCGTCCAAGACGGCACGGCCGCCACCGTAGGGATAGACCTTCCGGCATTCGTCCAGCAGGACATCGAAATAATGGGAATGGAACACCCAGCGCCAGAAACCGGTCCAATGGTAGCAGGTCCAGACATTGGCACACTGATAGTACCGGAGCGGGGCCTCCAGCCATTTCGGCAGAGGAAGCAGCGGGGCGGCATCCAGGATGGCGTGGTCGACGGCCACTTCGTTCCTTTCCAGTACGCGCGAAAGGATTTTTCCGCCCAGGGAAAGGCCGTAGGCGCAGTCCAGACGGCCGTCCAGATGCTCCTTCACATAAGCAATCACCTGCACAGCCTGGTCGTCGATGGAAGTGAAACGGGTGTGCTTCCCTAACGTAAAACCGTCCACCTGGACGGCAAAGATACGGTAATCCTCCTCCAGCAAGCCAATCAGCGGAAGGAATATCTCATAGGACACCCCCAGTCCCGGAATCAGAAGGAGGGTCGGGGCCCCTTCCCTGCCAAATACCTTGAAATCCATTGCAACAGATATTATCTGACCACTAATATAATCATTTGTTTTTTTTATCTTTGTTATCCGGTAGTGTAATGAAAAGGTTATGACAAAGATCAAGATGACCACCCCTCTGGTGGAGATGGACGGCGACGAGATGACCAGGATCCTCTGGAAAATGATCAAGGATGAACTCATCCTGCCGTTCGTGGACCTGAAGGTCGAGTATTACGACCTGGGTCTCGTGAAAAGGGACGAAACAGCCGACAAGATAACCGTCGAGGCCGCAGAGGCCTGCAAGAAATACGGCGTGGGAGTGAAGTGTGCCACTATCACTCCCAACGCGCAGCGCATGACGGAGTACAACCTCCATCAGATGTGGAAGAGCCCCAACGGCACCATCCGTTCCATCATGGACGGCACGGTCTTCCGCGCGCCCATTACCATTCCCACGATACATCCCGTTGTGAAAAATTGGGAAAAGCCCATAACCATCGCACGTCACGCATATGGCGATGTGTATAAGAACTCCGAACTGAGGGTAGAGGGCCCGGGAGTCGCCAAGATCGTGTTCGACGGCGAGGACGGCAGCCATCAGGAGGCCGTGATACAGGAGTTCAAGGGTGCCGGAGTTGTCCAGGGAATGCACAACACGGACAAGTCCATCCGTTCATTCGCCCACTCCTGCTTCAAATACGCCATCGATACGAAACAGGACCTCTGGTTCTCCACCAAGGACACCATTTCCAAGACCTATGACGCCCGTTTCCGGGAGATTTTCAACGAGGTCTATGCCGAATACAAAGCAAAGTTCGAAGAGCTCGGCATCACTTATTTCTATACGCTCATAGACGATGCTGTCGCACGCGTGATCCGCAGCAAGGGTGGTTTCATCTGGGCCTGCAAGAACTACGACGGAGACGTGATGAGCGATATGGTGTCCACCGCCTTCGGCTCGCTTGCGATGATGACCAGCGTGCTGGTGAGCCCAGATGGCAATTATGAATACGAGGCCGCGCACGGCACCGTGACGCGCCATTATTACAAGTACCTGCAAGGCGAGGAGACCTCCACCAACCCCATGGCGACCATATTCGCGTGGAGCGGCGCGCTGCGCCAGAGGGGCCTGAAAGACGGCCTGGAGGCGCTTGTCAGCTTCGCCGACGCGCTGGAGGCCGCCTGCTTCGACACCCTTGGCGACGGCATCGTCACGAAGGACCTCGTCAACCTTATGGAAGGCGTCACTCCCAAGGCTGTCAATTCTGCGCAGTTCATCGCCGCCATCCGCGAACGCCTTGAAAAGAGAATAGCATGAAAATGGTTTTCCTAGATGCCGGCACGATGGGTCCAGTCTCACTGGATCCCATTGCCGCATTGGGAGAATTGATACTCTACCCTGTCTCCACACATGAGGAATCCTGCCTCAGGGTGTCGGACGCCGATGTCATCCTGACCAACAAAGCCCCGGTGGACGACGCGGTGATGGCGGCGGCGCCAAGGCTGAAGCTTGTATGTGTCGCCGCCACCGGCCTGAACCACATAGACCTGGAGGCCGCGAGCCGGCGCGGCGTTGCCGTGCGCAACGTCTCCGGATACTCCACGGAGTCAGTGGCGCAGCTGACATTCATGCACATCCTCTCCCTCCTCTGCCGTCCGGCGTTTTACGACGCCGAGGTCAAGGATTTCACCTATTCGCGCAGCGGAGTGCCGAACGACGTGCGCGAGCCTTTCCATGAGCTCTGCGGAAAGACCATCGGCATCATCGGCATGGGAAATATCGGCCGGCGGGTTGCGCAGATTGCCGCCGCCTTCGGGATGAAGCCCGTGTATTATTCCACCTCTGGGACATCCCACTGCAAAGAATGGCCGTCGCTGAGCCTGGATGAATTGATGGGAAAGGCTGATTTCGTCAGCATACATTGCCCCCTGAACGAGCGCACGCGCAGCCTCATCGGTGCCCGCGAGATCGCGTTGATGAAGCCCGGCGCCTATATAGTCAATCTGGGCAGGGGGGCCGTTGTGGATGAAATCGCTCTAGCTGAGGCTATCGACAAAGGCAGGATAGCCGGCGCGGCGCTGGATGTCTTCTCCACCGAGCCGCTGCCGGAAGACCACCCGCTGCTGCACACATCCCATCCGGAGCGTCTCCGCTTCACGCCCCACATAGCCTGGGCCAGCCATGAGTCACTCGACCGGCTGGTACAGAAGATGGCGGACAACATCCTCGAAGTGATGGGGGTCTAGCTTTATTTCTCTTCCATGAAGAGCTCTCCCTTGATGTAGTCTACGCTCTTGACGGCAAATTCATAGCCTGAAGAGCCGGGACGAGCTACCTTGAGATACTTTTCATACCACTCGAGGGCCTGCTTGTAATCCTTTTTCTGCTCGTAACAGTATGCGACGGTGGAGAGCGCCGAGATGAAGCTCGGATTGTACCTGTACGCTTCCTTGTAATGTTCGATGGCCTTGTCCCAGGAGTCCTGGCGCCTGTAATAGCCCAGGCCGTACTGCTGGTGCAGGCGGGACATTGTTGCCGGATCGGGCTGGAGCATTTCCATGGCCTTGTCAAGCCATGGCTTGACTTCCCTGTCGAACGGGCTGTAAGAATCCGCCAGAGCGGCGGCGATGGAATAGGCAAGATTGACGTCGCTCGAGTCTATCTGCCAGGCGGCATGCAGCTCCTCCACCGCCCGGTACATCGTCTTAGTGTGCCAGTAACTCTGGCCAAGATAATAATGTATGGGGTAAGTGTCGTTGCCGACATCCTCCTGCCGCTGGAACACTTGGGAAGCCTTCTCGTAATCACCCTTGCGGTAATATGCGAGTCCCAGAAGCGGCGCGACCGTAGTATTGTCCGGATCTTCGGAGAGAAAGAGCCCGGCCAGCGAAATGGCCTCGTCATAGTCCTTGTTGGCTATCATGATATTCATCGCCTTGGCGATCACAGTGCCGTTCCCGGGCCTGAGGGCAAGGGAGCGCTTGTAGTATGACAACGCCGAATCGGCCTGTTCCATCTGCAGGAAAGTGTCGCCGACGAATGTGACGACTGCGGGAATGGAATCCATCTGCAAGGCCTCCCGGCCGGCCTGGACGCTCTGCGGAAAGGCCTTGAGGCGGGAATAGGTCTGCATCAACCTGATCTTGTACAGGATATTGCGGGGGGCATGGGACGAGAGCAGGAAATAGGTCCCGGAGGCGGTCTCATAGTCCCCGCTTTGGAAATGACAGTCAGCCAGTTCGGAGAGTACCTCCTCGTCCATGGCCCCCGGCTTCACGAGCGCCGACAGTTTGTCGATGGCTTCGTCAGTCTTGTAAATGCTCTTCAGGCTCCGGGCCTCGGCCAGGATCTCCTTCCGCAGTTCCTGCGGATCAGTATCCTGGGCTATGGCAAGAAAGCCCTGTCCAGAAAGGAGAAGGAAAAGACCTGCAACTATTATGAAAAATCGTGTATTATTTGCCATAGGTGTCCGTTTTCTGATACAAAAATAACGATTTCTTTCTTATCTCCTAATTTTTTTAGTAGATTTGCGCAATTATTTAGGAGTTATAGTGGTTACACCATGAATAGAATAGCATTGTTCATCGCCTGCCTGGCCGTCTTCGCCGCATGCGGGGAGCCGGTAGTGAAGGAGGAACCCAAATATACGATTTCCGGAAGAATCATCGACCCTGACGGCAACGGCAGGCGGCTGCTTACCGGTATCAATGCAACCATGAGCGGTACAGGAGGCATGGTATTCAACGGCCAGGTCGATCTCTCGGACACAATCTCTTGCAGGTACACCTTGAAGGATATTCCCGCCGGAGAGTACATCCTCACTTTCTCTGGCAGTTATTACAAAGAATCCAGATACAAGATGAGTGTGAAGGGGAACGAAAATCTGGACGTCGAATTGTCACCTATCCAGCTGGTAAGCATCGACACGGAAAAGCTGGTCTTTGAATCGAGGGTCAAGACCAAACATTTCTCAATAACCAACGTCAGCGGGCAGGATCTCGTGCTCTTCATCCGCACAGGCGGCGGCTCAGGCAGGTTTATCAAGAGTTTAAAGCCTGGCATGCAGCAGACAAACGGATGGCTGCTCAACCTGTCCGCAGGAGAGACCCAGCGTATCACGGTAGAAGTCTTCCACGAACAGGAAGGAGTGGAAGAAGGGCAGTTGGAGTTCTGTTCCGTCAATACGCAAAGATGGATGGAGACTGCCCTTCCTGTCCGTATGGAGACTACCAGCAGGGACTTCTACGCCAACCTTGTCGGAAAGGTCTGCGACACACAGGGTAATCCCCTTGAGGGCATTTTGATGTATTGCGATTGTAACGGGACGACGACATTGACCGATGAGAACGGCAGGTACAGTTTCGATGAAATATCCGGCAGCAGCATGTTCCGCGTTGCTGCCATTTCGGAGTATTACAAGTTCAAAGAGTCCGATTTCATAGAGTATGTGATTGACGAACTAGTGGCCGACTTAACCCTTGAACCGTGCACCAACCATCTGATACTTGACCGTAAGGAAGTTGATTTCGGCACCGGTTCTATCTCCCAGGCCGACAAGCCGGAGAGCATAACGATCAACATTACGGCTGAGACCGAGGAGTCTGTCTATTACAACCTCCAGGTGTACAACACGGAGTTTGGAGTGGTTCCCGGACTGTTGTATTCCCCTACTGCACAGTACATTGAGAATTATCCTCAGATTACCTTCACGCTGAGCCGCAGTATCTCCGATGTGGGGACCTTCAAGCTCAACGCATTCCTCAAGACCGACAACGCCGGCGCTTATATCATCCCGATTACGTTCACCAATACGCCGTAAAAAGGTATCCTTCACTCACCAGATAAAAGGGGAAGGCGCGAAGCGCCGAATCCCGAACGAACCGCGAAAAGAGCCGGCGCTGACGCGCCGGCTCTTTGATGCGGTGAGTGAGGGATTCGAACCCCCGGAACCTTGCAGTTCATTGGTTTTCAAGACCAACGCCATCGACCACTCGGCCAACTCACCGGATATGTGCGGGCAAAGATAGATAAAATCCGCCGCAGAGCAAAATTAATCGTCGCTCTTGACGAAGAACTTCCACTGGAACAGAAGCAGATAGAAGGCTCCGACGGTGACGCAACTGTCTGCGAAGTTGAAGACCGGTTCGAAGAAGATGTTGCCTCCCAGCAGGGGCACCCAGTCGGGCCAGGTCCACAACGGGAAATAGAACATGTCCACGACCTTGCCGAAGAGGAAAGGCGCATAGTTCCATATGACACCGTAGAAGAGACTGTCGATGATGTTGCCGAATGCGCCGGCGGTGATGAGCGTCAGGCCGACCAGCACCCCTGCGGGGATGGGTGCGTCCTGACCGTCGCGCCGCGCCGCCGCATTCTTGCGGCACATGTTCCGGATCCACAGCACGAGAGCCGTACACAGGCAGATACGGAAGATTGACAGCAGCAGCTTGCCTACCTTGCCTCCGAAGGCCCAGCCGAAAGCCATTCCTTCATTCTCGACAAACACAAGCTTGAACCAGTTGCCTATGACGTCGAAATGCTCGCCCAGGCCCATGTTGGTCTTGACCAGGACCTTGATGACCTGGTCGATGACCACGAGCACGATGCCCAGAATAACGAGTTTCCTGCCTTCGGACCTCTTCATGGATGACTATCTCTTGCCGTTCTTGGCCAGCATTTCCTTAGCCTCGACAGTCAGCGTGGCGTGCGGAACGAGACGGAGGCGCTCCTTGGGGATGAGCTTGCCCGTCACGCGGCAGATGCCGTAGGTCTTGTTCTCGATACGGGCCAGTGCAGCCTCGAGGTTCTGGATGAATTTGTACTGGCGGGCGGCGAGCTGGCTGGCTTCCTCCTTGGAGAGCTGGTTGGCTCCGTCATCCTCGACGGTCTTGAACGAGGGAGAAGTATCCTCGATGTCGTTGCTGGAGGTGCGCATCACGGTACCGCGAAGCGTAGTGTACTCGGCCTTGGCCTTGGCAAGCATGTCAAGGATGATCTCCTTGAACTCGGCGAGTTCCTCGTCACTGTAACGGGTCTTCTCGACGGTCTCCTCGACCTTCTTGTTCTGTTCAGTCATAATTTTATCAATAGGTTGGTTATTCAGTTTGGTAACTTTGATACGGATGGTGCCGTCGTTCCACTCGACCTCGGAAGCGTCGGCGGGGGCTGCGGCCAGGACGTCGCTGTCCACAGACAGCGCCAGGGTCTGGCCGGAGAGATACTCGCCGAACGACGCGAGCGACTCGCGGATTTGGGCGAGTTCGTCGCCGTCGGCGTAGATCACGACGCCGACCTTGTCGGTGACGTCGAAGCCGCTGTCCTTGCGGATGTTCTGGATGCGGTTCACGAGCTCGCGGGCAGTGCCTTCGGCGCGGAGTTCGGGAGTGATCGCGATGTCGAGGGCGATCGTAAGGGAGCCCTCGGAAGCAACCAGCCAGCCGGGCATGTCCTCGGAAGAGATGACATAGTCACCGGGGTTGAGGACTACGTCGCCGCCGGCCAGGGCGAGCGTGTAAGGCTGCGCAGCAGTCTCAGCCGACTGGATGTCGGTAATCTGCTGCTGCGAGAGCTCGCCGAACGCGGCGGCTATCTCCTTCATCTGCTTGCCGTATACCTTGCCCAAGGTCTTGAAATTGGGCTTTATCTTCTTAGTGATGATGCCGGTGGTGTCCTGGATGAACTCCGCTTCCTTGACATTGACCTCCGTCAGGAGGATGCCCTTGACCTTCTCGAGATTGTCCTTGACCGAGTCGTTGATGACGGGGATGAGAAGGCGCGCGAGCGGCTTGCGGACGTTGATGCCGGCCTTCTTGCGGAGGGCGAGCACCATCGAGGAAGCCTGCTGCGCCAGCGCCATCCTTTCCTCGAGGGCGGTGTCGATGAGCGAAGCGTCGCTCTTCGGCATGGGCTGGTAATGCACGCTGTCGGTGTCGGGCACGAGGTCGCACCAGAGATTGTCCATGTAGAAAGGCGCGATCGGAGCGGCGAGCAGCGCAACGTCCTTCAGGACCTCGTAGAGGGTCTGGTAAGCTGCGAGCTTGTCCGAAGCGAGTCCGGAGCCCCAGAGGCGCTTCTTGTTCAGGCGGATGTACCAGTTGGAAAGGTCGTCTCCGACGAAATCCTGGATCAGGCGGCCAGCCAGTGTGATATCGTAATCCTCGTAAGCGGCCACGACACCCTTGACCAGGGTATTGAGCCGACTTATGATCCACTTGTCGAACTCCGGCCTGGCGGAATACGGCACCTGCGGCGCCGAAATGTCGAACTTGTCGATGTTGGCGTAAAGCGCAAACATCGAATAGCAGTTGTATAGCGTGCCGAAGAACTTGCGGCTCACCTCCACCACGCCTGCCTCGTCAAACTTGAGGTTGTCCCAAGGCTGGGCGTTGGTAAGCATATACCAGCGCAGGGCGTCGGGGCCATAGGTATCGAAGGCCTTGAACGGATCGACGGCATTGCCGAGACGCTTGGACATCTTGTCGCCGTTCTTGTCCAGAACGAGACCGTTGGAGATGACGCGCTTGAAGGCGGGAGTGCCGCTGACCATCGTGTGGATGGCGTGAAGGGTGTAGAACCAGCCGCGGGTCTGGTCGACGCCCTCGGCGATGAAGTCGGCCGTGCAGCCGAACTTCTCGCTGCCGAGGGCACGCAGGCCCTCCTGCGCGTACGGCATCGAACCGGAGTCGAACCACACGTCGATGAGGTCGCTCTCACGGACCATCTTGCGGCCTCTGTCGCTGACCAGGAAGATATTGTCAACGTAAGGCCTGTGCAGGTCGATCCTGTCATAATTCTCGAGGCTCATGTCCTCAGGATTGAAGCCCTTGTCGGCCAAGGGGTTGGAGGCCATGATGCCGGCCTTGACGGCCTTGTCTATCTCGGCGTACAGCTCCTTGACGGAGCCGATGCATTTCTCTTCCTTGCCGTCTTCTGTGCGCCAGATCGGCAGCGGAGTGCCCCAGTAACGGCTGCGGCTGAGGTTCCAGTCCTGGATGTTCTCCAGCCATTTGCCGAAACGGCCGGTGCCGGTGGCCTCGGGCTTCCACATGATCTGCTCGTTGAGAGCCATCATCTGCTCGCGAACGGCCGTGGCCTTGATGAACCAGGAGTTCAGCGGATAATAGAGGACAGGCTTGTCTGTACGCCAGCAATGAGGATATGTGTGGACGTGCTTCTCGATCTTGAAGGCCTTGCCCTGGGACTTGAGCATGACGCTGAGGTCGATGTCGAGGGTGGGATCATCAGGACCGAGGGCCGGGTCATAAGCGTTCTTGACGAAACGCCCGGCCCACTCGGCATAGTCAGGGCTCATGCGCTCCTCAACGAACTTCGGATCGAGATCTTCGATGCGGTAGAAGCGGCCCTGGTAGTCCACCTGGGCCTGCGGGTCGCCGTTGCGGTCGATGACCATGAGCGGCGGCACGCCAGCGGCCTTGCCGACCTTCATATCGTCCGCACCGAAGGTCGGAGCGATATGGACGATGCCCGTACCGTCCTCCGTGGTGACGTAGTCGCCCGGAATCACGCGGAACGCGCCGTCGTCCGGACGGAACCACGGAATCAGCTGCTTATAGCGGATTTCCAACAGGTCGGAACCCTTGTACTCGCCGGGCAACACCTCGTACGGAATGAGTTTGTCGCCGGGCTTGTAGTCAGAGAGCGCCAGCCCCTCGGCCTTGGCGTTGAACCATGCGGGGATGAGGGCCTTGGCCAGCACATAGACGGCTTCCTTGCCGGAATAAGGATTGAACGAACGGACCCTTACATAGTCGATATTCGGGCCGACGCAAAGCGCGGTGTTGGACGGAAGGGTCCACGGCGTAGTGGTCCAGGCGAGGATGTAGAGCGGGAGACCGCCCTCGAAGAGGGCCTCAGAGCGCTCATCTCGGATGACCTCGAACTGCACAGCCGCGGTCGTGTCCTTGACGTCGCGGTAGCAGCCCGGCTGGTTGAGCTCGTGCGAGCTCAGGCCGGTGCCCGCGGCGGGCGAATACGGCTGGATGGACTTGCCCTTGTAAAGATATCCTTTCTGGTAAATGTCCTTCAACAGGTACCAGAGAGTCTCGATATAGCGGTTGTCGTAGGTGATATAAGGGTCGTCCATGTCGACCCAGTAGCCGATGCGCTCAGTAAGGTTGCGCCACTCGGCAGTATATTTCATGACTTCCTTGCGGCAGGCGTCGTTGTACTCCTCGACGCTTATCTTGACGCCGATGTCCTCCTTGGTGATGCCGAGCTTCTTCTCGACGCCGAGCTCCACGGGGAGTCCGTGGGTGTCCCAGCCGGCGCGGCGGTTCACCTTGAAGCCTGCCTGAGTCTTGTAACGGCAGATCGCGTCCTTGATGGAGCGGGCCATCACGTGGTGGATGCCCGGCATGCCGTTGGCGGACGGGGGTCCCTCGAAGAAAATGAACTCCGGAGCGCCGTCCCTCAGTTCGAGGGACTTTTCGAAAGCATGATCCTTCTTCCACTTCTCCAGCGTCGCATTCCCGACAGAGACCAGATCCAAGCCCTTATACTCTTTGAATGTCATATTTTTTGTCTAATTTTGCATCCCGGACACCGTCCGGCGGCAGTCTGTTTTATAGTCTGCAAATATACACAATCCATGCGTTTTTAACAAAACAATGAGCACGCCCGACATCATTATTCTGATATGCTTCCTTCCCGCCGTCATCACGGGGATCATGAAAGGATTCATAGAGCAGGTCATTGCACTGTTTTCTCTCATACTCGGAGCATGGCTGGCGTTCAAGTTCTCGACCGTGGTAAGTGGCTGGTTACAACCATATTTCGAAGTGTCCGAGACCGTATTGAACGTCATCAGTTTCGCCGTTATAATGATTGCTGTCGTACTGGTGCTGTTCGTCCTGGGCAAGATACTGACCGGGGTGACAAAACTGGTCATGCTCGGATGGCTGGACCGTCTGCTGGGGCTGTTCTTCGCCCTGCTGAAGGCAGGGCTGCTCATCGGCATCCTCATCATCCTCTTCGACACCCTCAACGTCAAATTCGAGTTCGTGGACGAAAAGGTGCTTGACGAGTCCGTGCTCTACGGTCCCATCAGGGATATCGCCTACGTGGTGTTCCCCTACCTCAAAGAATTGTTGCTCAAGCAGTAGGACATGGCAAGGATCATACTCATAGAGACCTCTACAGCCCTGTGCTCCGTCGCCCTTGCCGAGGACGGACGGATTGTGGCCTACAAGGAGAGCGAGACGCCGCGGGCGCAGGCGTCGCTCACGGCGCCCTTCGTCAAGGAACTCCTTGACGCTCAGGGCATCGGCGTGCGCGACTGCGACGCCGTCTGCGTCAGCAAGGGGCCGGGGTCCTACACCGGCCTGCGCGTCGGCGTCTCCACGGCCAAGGGCCTCTGCTTCGGCGCGGGCATCCCGCTGATAGCCGTCGGCACGCTGGACACCCTGGTGTACCAGGCGGCCGACGAAGGCCTGCTGCCCACCGGCTGCCGCTACGTCGTCCCCATGGTCGACGCCCGCCGCATGGAGGTCTATACCGCCGTCTTCACCCCCTCCGGCCACCAGCTCACCGACACCCGCCCCCAGGTCATCGAATCGCTCAGCCAAATCATTGCCACCGACCAACCTGTCGCCGCTGAGAGTCCTGCCTCTCCCAGCAGCCAATCCTCGCCCTCTGCCTCCCCCATCGCGGCGTCGGCCTCGTTCGCTGATTTGCTGGCCGAAGGCCCGGTGCTGTTCATCGGTGACGGTGCCGGCAAATGCCGCGAAGCCATCGCTCACCCCAACGCCCATTTCGTCCAGTGCTGCCCTAAGGCCTCCGCGATGCTCCGCCCCGCCTTCGCCGCCTGGGAAGCCCGCCGCTTCGAAGATACCGCCTATTTCGAGCCGTTCTACCTCAAGGAGTTCATTGCCACCGTCCCCCGCAAGAAACTCTTCTGACACCTCGCTCAGCTCAAGCAAAAAGCTTTTTTCTATAAAAATATCTTTCCGATTCTGATAAATATCTTTTTGTCAGCCAGTTTGGGAATCATTTACCATATTGTAGGAAAGATATGACTATGAAAAACGACTTCGCTTCCGAAGAGCGCCGCTGCGAACTTCTATTCCTGAGCCTTGGCCCGTGCTGGCACCTTTACACACCGGAAAACCACCCGGTCATTTTCACTGACGAGGCAGACTACAAAGCCGCAATGACATTGATAGCCCTTTGCAGCCTCTGCTTCCCGGCCGTACGCATCCTAACATTCCAGTGGATGAGCAATCACCTGCACATAACGCTTACCGGTCCGGAGGAAGATGTCACCGCCCTGTTCACGATGCTGAAAAGATACCTGAAGAACTATCTGAAATCAATCGGGCGCGCCGAGACCCTCGAAGGCTGGACTTGCAAACTTCGGCGTATCGACAATCTGAAAGACTTGCGTAACGTCATCACATACAATAACCGTAACGGCTTCCTGGTCAACAGATCTTATACTCCCTTCAACTACCCGTGGGGAGCAAACAGATACTTCTTCAATCCGGATGCAAAAATACGGTTCCGGGAATGCAAGGAAACCATCCGTCTCAAGACCATCCGCGACATCACCCGTTCACACAAGTTTGACGGTTTTGTCGGCAAGCCGTTTTTGGACGGAATCGTACCGCCCATGACCTTTTGCGATATAACAACGACTGAGGCACTTTTCAGAAACCCGCGTCAGTACTTCTCACTAGTATCGAGAAACATAGAGGGTATGAAAGCGATAGCCGACGAAATCGGCGAGAGTGTCTATTACACTGATGATGACCTGTTTGCAGCCGTCATAGGGATCTGTCAGGAGCAGTATAATGTCAGACAGCCGTCACTTCTCCCGGCGGCTGCAAAAATGGATGTCGCCCGGAGGATGCATTTCGAATACAATGCTGCCCCAAAACAGATTGCTCGAATCTTGAAAGTCGACCTGTCGATCCTTGGAAGCATATTCCCGACCATGGACAAACGGTCCCTCCCCTAATTCTGGCTCAGAAACTCCCATTTCACTCCCATTTCGCATAAAAACCGCCAAACGGGAGCAGGAAAGCAAATTCTACTCCCAAATGCCTGAAAAAACACCAAACGGGAGCAGAAAGGACATTTCCACTCCCGTTTGACGAAAACGGACCATGAGATAAGCCCCAAAGAGCCGAAAGGCGAGGCTACTTCAAGACCTTGTCGAGCTCGCGGCGGAGGGCCTTTTCGCCTTCGACCTTGCGGTCGATAATCTTGCCGTCGAGGATGAGGTACGCCCGGGGCAGGGACGTGACATTGTAATACGCCGCTGCCGGGGAGGCGGCTCCGAGGCCGTCGTTGACATTGACCCAGGGCAGTTCCTGGCTCTTGACGACGCTGGCCCAGGCGGCCTTGTCGGTGTCGAGGGACACGGCGAAGATCTCGAGTCCCTTGTCATGATAGTCCTCATAGACAGGCTTGTAGGTTTCCTGGTTCAGGATCTTGCTCTCGGCGTCAGTCACAGTCCAGAAGAAAAGGATGATCGCCTTGGAATCAAGCGCGGACAAAGACACGTCATTTCCGTTGACGTCCTTTGACTTGATGTCGGGATAATCCGCCTCAGAAGCCGTGGCGAGCCTGGCATCAAAGCCGAGGACGCCCTCGCGGCGGATGGTCTCCCTCTCAAGTGCCTTGACATACTTGGAGTCAGGGTATACGGTCGACAGCGAATCCAGCGCGTTGCGGAAATGGATGGCGTCCGTAGTCTGGCTAAACACCGGCAGGTCGGGATTGACATTCTGGAACAGCACGGGGACGACGGTCAGCGAGTAGGGATTGGACATCACGTACCTGACCGCGTCACGATAGTACTGTATGTACGCCCTGTTGGCAGTGGCGTTGTCCTCTGCCCGCTCGGCTTCGCGCAGGAACTCGGCGAACTTGCGTTCGACCTCCTGGAGCCGCTCGCTCTCGACGGATCCGACTACGCTGCCGAAGCCGAGCGTATCGGTCACGACCTTGACTTCGTCACCCTCCTGCAGCAGCAGGGACGAGATCTTGGTGTCGCCATAATACAGATACACGAACTCGGGCTGACCCTTCTGCACCGAAACCTTGTACGAATACCGTCCGGCTGCGTCGGTCTTGACCGAGTCGAGCACCTTGTAATTGTTGATGTCCAGTAGTTTGACGATGACCTGCTTGTCAGGGGCATCTGTCAGGGTACCGTCGATGCGGGCCGAAGGCTTGGCGCACGCGGCGGCGAGAAGGGCGCAAAGGCCCATGAGAGCTATCCTAGAGCTTTTCATATTCACTTAAGATTGATGCGGCGATCCTTTTCATCTCATCCTCCGGAACGACGGGCTTCTGCTTGCGGAAGTCGAGGTCGCCCTCGGTCTGCAGCGGCACGAGGTGGATGTGCGTGTGGGGCACTTCCATGCCGAGCACGGCCACGCCTACGCGCTTGCAGGGCACGGCGGCCTTGACGGCCAGCGCAACCTTGCGCGCGAAGGCCCACAGGCCCTCATAAGTCTCCTCGTCCAGATGGAAGATATAGTCGTCCTCAACATGCTTGGGGATGACGAGGGTATGGCCCGGAGCGAGCGGGCTTATGTCGAGGAACGCATAGAAATCGTCGCTCTCGGCGCACTTGTACGAGGGAATCTCGCCCTGCGCGATGCGGGTGAAAATGGTTGCCATAATCTTACAGACTGATGTCGAGAATCTTGAACTTGAGGACTCCTGAAGGGACCTGAGCTTCCACGACCTCGCCCACGGAGTGGCCCAAGAGGGCCTTGGCGATGGGCGTGGTGACGGCGAGCCGGCCCTTTGAGAAGTCGGCCTCGGTCTCGCCTACGATGGTGAACTCCATGACGCGCTTCATGGTGAGGTTCTCGACCTTCACCTTGTTCATCATGGACACCTTGTCGGTGCCGATCTGCGACTCGTCGATGACCTTGGCGTTGGCCACCTGGTTCTTGAGGTTCGCGATCTTGACCTCGAGCAGGCCCTGCGCTTCGCGGGCCGCGTCGTATTCTGCATTTTCGGAGAGGTCGCCCTTCTCCCTGGCCTCGGCGATGGCCGCCGAGATGACCGGGCGCTGCGCCAGTGCGTCAGCCAGCTCCTTCTTGAGCTTCTCCAAACCGTCCGCGGTCATGTAATGGATGTCTGCCATAATCAGCTTCAAAAATAGTTATCAAAAAAGTCCCTCCCGGGACCGGGTCAGTCAACTAAAAGAGAGTCCCGCCGCGAGGCGGAACCCTGTGTCAACATTGCAAATATACAAAAATTTCAAATAAAAACCGCCTTGCAGCTTTTATTTTGTAAGCATCCCGCGGCACATCCCTTCATCGGCCGCAAGCTGGTCCCGGAGCGCCTCGAGCGAGTCGAAACGCCTCTCGTCGCGGATCTTGGCAATGAAGCGCACGCGGATGTCCAGGCCGTAAATCAGTTCGTCGAAATCGAAGATGTGCGTCTCGATCGTCCTCACCCCTGCACCGGACACAGTCGGCCTGACTCCGACATTGGTCATGCCGTAATAATGTCCGCCAAGCGTCTCAACCTCAACGAGATACACGCCGTTGGCCGGCACGAGTTTCAGGGGCTCGTAGAGCTGCATGTTCGCCGTCGGGTAGCCGATGGTCCGACCGAGCCGGTTCCCTGCCACCACGACGCCATGGAGCCCATACCGGTATCCCAGCATCGCCTCCACCTCCACGACCTCTCCCCTATCCAGCGCCGCCCTGATCTTCGTCGACGAAATGGTTCCTACCGCGTCGCATTCGACGACATCGAGGTCGAGGGACTGGGCGAGGGGCACGATGGCGTCGTGCGCGAGGCCGTCGGAGCCCATGCGGTTGTCGTAGCCCAACACGACGGCGGTGCCGCCAAGCCGTCCGACAACCCACTCCCGCAGGTATTCCTCAGCCGTCAAGCGGCTGAACTCCCGCGAGAAGGGCACGACCTCCACCCTGTCAACTCCCAGCGCGGACAGCATGGCGCGCTTCTCAGCCAGCGAGCTGAGAAGCCGCAACTCGCGCGCGTCCTTCTGAAGCACCGTGCGCGGATGAGGCCAGAATGTGACGATCACACTCTGCTCCCCGCGTTCGCGCGCGGCTCGGAGCAGAGTGTCTATCACGAGTCGGTGTCCGAGATGGACACCATCGAAGAATCCTGTAGCTATTACAGCCATTTCACAAGCGGGAAGTCCTGCCTGTGAGGCAGGAGCGCATTCTTGGGATAGATGCGCGTCGCTACCTGGTACATACCGGTACGCTCCGGCAGGATCGAAGCCTGGAACTTCGCAACGCCGTCGTTGTATTCGACGAGCGAGAATTCACACTTCTCCTGTATGTGCAGCCTTCCTTTCCTGTCGGAAGTCACGAAGAGCATCTCAACACCGATCTCCTCGGGAAGGATGTCGCCGAGGTTCAGAACGACCTCGCTCTTCATGAAGTTGCCGTCCTCAAGGGTGTAGGAAGCCTCCGGCAGCGTATTGGACACCACCTCGAGGTTCTGCCACTGACGGCCCATGCGCTTCTTCCAGGCGGCAATCTCGCGGGCCATCTGGAAATCGTCGGAGATCATGGTCCCGGCACGCTTGGCCTGAGGGACATAGTACTGGTCCATGTAGTCGGTGAGCATGCGGTTCGTAGTGAAATTGCATGCAACCTTGGCGACGGTATTCTTGATGAACTCTATCCATCGGGGCGACAGGCCGGTGGCCTTGTCGATGTCGTAGTATGCGGGAACGATCTCATTCTCAAGGATGTTGTAGATCGTTGCCGAATCGAGGTCGTTCTGGAAACCCTGGTCGTCATAGGTACGCTCCTGAGGGAGTGCCCAGCCGGCGCCCGGTTTGTAACCCTCCACCCACCATCCATCAAGGACAGAGAAATGCATGACGCCATTCATCGAAGCCTTCTCTCCGGAAGTACCGGAAGCCTCCTGGGGACGCGTAGGGTTGTTGAGCCACACGTCGACGCCCTGGACCATGCGCTTCGCAAGGGTGATGTCGTATCCGGGCACGAAGATGATCTTGCCGATGAAACGGTCCTGCTTGGAAATCTCGATGATCTGCTTGATCAGGTCCTGGCCGGCCTTGTCGGCGGGATGGGCCTTGCCGGCGAAGATGAACTGAACAGGACGCTTGGGATTGTTGACGATGGCGTCGAGCCTGTTCAGGTCGGAGAAGAGCAGGGTCGCGCGCTTGTAGGTCGCGAAGCGGCGCGCGAAACCAATCGTCAGCACGTCGTCGCGGAGCGTCTCCTTGATGGTGACGATCTGGCGCGGCGAATAATGCACGGACATGAGCGGGTCGGACAGACGGCGTTTGATGGCGGTCACAAGGTTGCCCTTGAGTTTCCTGCGAACGGTCCACACCTCTTCGTCGGTGAGCTCGTACACGCCGTCGAAGCACTTCTTATCATAGTGATGGGTCTGGAACTCGGGGCCGAAGACCTTGGCGTGCAGCTGCTTCCACTCCTTGGCGGCCCAAGTGGGATAGTGGACGCCGTTGGTCACGTAGCTCACGTGAAGCTCCTCGGGCAGGTATCCCGGATACATGTGGGCGAAGATGTCCTGGCTGACCTTGCCGTGAAGCATGGACACGCCGTTGACGTTCTGCGAAATGTTCGCGGCGAGGATGCTCATCGAGAACTTCTCGTTGATGTCGGTAGGATGGGTCTTGCCGAGGGCCATCATGGTGGTCCAGTCGATCTTGAGGATGGCCGGATAATGGCCGAGATATTTGCGGAGCATGCCCTCGTCGAAGGCGTCGTGGCCGGCAGGCACGGGGGTATGGGTCGTGAAGAGCGACGATGCGCGCACGACCTCCATGGCCTCGCCGAACTCGAGGTTGTCCTTCTCCACGTACTCGCGGAGACGCTCCAGGCCGATGAATGCGGCGTGGCCCTCGTTGCAATGGTACATCTGGGTGTCGATGCCGAGCGTGCGCAGGGCACGGATACCGCCGATGCCGAGCAAAATCTCCTGCTTCAGGCGGTTCTCCCAGTCGCCACCATAAAGCTGATGGGTGATGGAACGGTCCTCAGGAAGGTTGGCCTCCCAGTCGGTATCGAGCAGGAACAGGTCGGTGCGTCCGACCGCCACTTTCCAGATACGGGCGACGACATTGCGTCCGGGGAAAGCCACGCTCGAGGTCATCCAGTTGCCTTCGGCGTCAAGCACGGGCTGCGCGGGAATCTTGAGGAAATCCTGAGGCTCGTACTCGGCCACCTGGTCGCCATAGGCGGTAAGCTTCTGGGTAAAGTAACCGAAACGGTACAGGAAACCGACAGCGACGAGATTGACGTTCATGTCGCTCGTCTCCTTGAGGTAGTCGCCTGCGAGGATGCCGAGACCTCCTGAATAGATCTTGAGCGAAGTGTCAAGGCCGTACTCCATGCAGAAATAAGCGATGGACGGATCGGTCCTCTCCTCCTTGGCAGCCATGTAGGCGTCGAACTCCGCCATCACGGCGTCGAGCTTCTCAAGGAAGGCCTCGTCCTTGGCCAGGGCGTTGAAACGCTTGATACTGACCTTGTCGAGGATGTACATGGGGTTGTGGCCGGACTCGGTCCACATGACGGAATCGATAGTCTTGAACAGGGCCTTGGCGCTGTCGTTCCAGCACCACCAGAGGTTCTTGCAAAGCCTTTCAAGTCCGGAGAGCCTCTCCGGGAGGTGACGGGTAACCATGACGCTCTTCCATGAAGGAGCGTCTATATTGAAACTCGGATATTGCATTTTCTTTTCTTCTTTGACGGACGGATACTTTCCCATCCTTTCGATAACCTTTTCGATGGCCTTCGAATAGGCTTGGTTGTAAAACTTGATCTGATTCTCCCAGAGAGCGATATCGGCCACGTCCCTGGCGGAAGCGCGGTAACGGAGCCTCCCGGCTTCGTCGAGGCCCGCGATCTCACGCACACGCGCGGCGACCGCGTCGACGACCTCGAAATAATTGTCGTCGTCCCTGTCCACCACAGCGATGCCGGGGTGGTCCTTGCCGTAATAGTCCCTCACCCACTGGCCGAAACCGGCTAGCGAAGTAGTGAGGGTGGGAACGCTGAATGCAAGGCTCTCCAGCGGCGTATAGCCCCAGGGCTCATAATACGAAGGGAACAGCGTGGCGTCCAGGCCTACGAGAAGGTCGTAGTACTTCATGTTGAAGATACCGTCGGTGCCGTTGAGGTACGAAGGCACGAAATAGACCTTGACGTTGTCCTTGGGAAGGTTGCACAGGCCGACCTCGTCGAAACGCCGGGTGACCGTATCCCACTCGGGGTTCATCAGGGCATGCGACACCTGCGTGGTGTAGTCGCCGCTGCCGGAGGCGAGCTTCTGCATGAGCCCGCGGTCCGGGCCGTTGTGGCCGCTCGGTATCATGATGAAGGCATGGACTTCCCTGCCTCCCAGGTCGGTGTTCTTGAGCTTCGCCAAGGCGTCGATGAAGACGTCGATACCCTTGTTGCGGTACTCGTAGCGGCCGCCGATGCCCACGAGCACTGCGCTCTCCGGAACCTTTGCTCCGCACATCGCGGAAGCGACGGAGATGAGCCTCTTGCGGGCTTCGGCCCGCTTGGCATTCCACTCCTCATCGGTAGCCGGGGTGAAGCTGTTCTCGAAGCCGTTCGGGGTCACGATGTCCACCGGACGGCCGTGGAACTGCTTGCACTCGCGTGCGGTGATGTCGCTCACCGTGGTGAACACGTCGGCGTTGCGCGCGGACATCTTCTCGAGCGAATGACGGGCGACGACACCGAAGCGTCTCGCCATCTCGTCGCCGTCATAGCCCTCGAGATGCTTGTAAAGGGGAAGGTTGTTGCCGCAGATGCAGCGGCCCATCATGGTGGCATGCGTGGTGAATACGGTAGCCACGGGGATGCCGGCATCCTTGATATACAGGAGGCCGGCGCCGGTCTGCCACTCGTGGAACTGGGCCACCACCTTGTCGGTGGAGTAGAGGTTGTAGCGGTAGAAGCTCACGATGACCCTTCCGGCTGCATAGCCGAAGAGCGCATTCTCCTTGTAATCCCAGTTTCCCGTCAGGGAGTCCACTCCGAAACGTTTCCAGTATTCCGCCAGGACCTGGTCCTGCTTGGGAAGGAACTGCTTGTAGTCGACGAGGATGGCTACGGGCTTGCCGGGGACGTTCCAGCGTCCGATACGGACGCGGATGCCCTCCTCGGCAGCCTTGGCCTTCCAGTTGCGGTACAGGGCGGCATCCTCGATGAAATCGGGATTGTCCTCCGTCTGCATCCAGACATCCGGTCCGACCATGATGTGGCGTCTCCCGAGCATAGCCTTCTGATGAAGGGCCTTGGTGGAGATCACCGTATAGATCCCGCCTACCTTGTTGCAGACTTCCCAGCTGACTTCGAATAGGTAGTCGGGGCTAAGTAGCTTTTTGTTCATCAATTGTTTTCGCTCGTTTTAAGTTCGTATGCCTCATCCGTACGGATAATGAAGTCGCTCAGCACGTTCATGTAGTTGATGAAAGCTTCATAGGGGGTGTCATACGGATTGAAGTATTTGTGCACTTCTCCGTCGGAGAAGAATTTTGTACACATGTAGTAAAGGTGGTCGCTCTCCTGCAGGTGTCCGAAGTCGGACCACAGGACGGGATCGTTCAGGATCGAAAGCTTCTCGGTAAGGCCGTAGAGCTTGGAGAAGGCGTCGTTCTGCAGCTCGTTGCCGAGCCATGCGGTGACGTCGCGCTCCTCGTCCGCCCACGAGATAGCCTCGGGAACCGAGAGGGCGTCGATAGCCTTGTGCTTGCGGGCCGCGCGGGCAGGCGTGACGAACTCGAAGGTGCCGTCGGCGATGACAGTCTTAGGGAGGGCGCGCATGAAGTCGAAGATGCCGCTCTGGGCGCTCTGGTGCTCTCCGAAGGTCTCGTAATCCATGAAGAGGTTGATGATGTCGCCACCGTCTGCGACGGCGCTCTTGAGCCAGTCGACATACTTCTCGGTAGTGAGCGGCCAGTCCTCCCAACCCTGGTTGGAGAAGCGGAAGGCGATGTCGTCACTGAGCTGGTAGTTCCTGAGGAGGAGCTTGAGCTTGGGCTGCAAATCATTGGTGTAGATATAGTTGGGGCTCCTCCAACCCATGATGTGACGGGCGCCTTCAGTGAGCATGGTCTTGTAGCCGAGGTCATAGACGGCATCGCCGATGGCGTCGGAATAGACAAGCTCGGTGTTGCGGAACGAGACGGGCGTCACGCCGAAATACTGCTCGATGGCGGCCTTGTGCTTCTCTACCTGGTGCTTGAACTCGGCGTGGGACGCGAGCGAAGCGAGGGAATGGTAATAGGTCTCGCCGAGGAACTCAACGCTGCCGGTCTCCGCCAGACGGCGGAAGCTGTCGATAACCTCCGGGGCGTAGCGGTCGAACTGCTCGAGCGCGGAGCCGGTGATGGAGAACGCCACCTTGAACGCGCCCTTGCTCTCCTTGATGGCCTCGAGCAGGAGCTCGTTCATCGGGAGATAGCATTTCTGCGCTATCCTCTTGAGGATGGTCCTGTTGGCGAAGTCGTCATAGTAGTGCGAGTCCTTGCCGATATCGAAGAACCTGTACAATCTGAGTCTTGTCGGCTGGTGTACCTGGAAGTACAGACATATACTCTTTTTCATATCAATGTATTTTTGTTGTTTCTTATACCAGGGATTCGTAAACTGCCTTGAGTTTGGCGGTGGCGCCGTTCCACTTGAGGGAGTTGACCTCATCGTATCCGTTGGTCGCGGCGAAATGCGAAAGGGCGGGATACTGGAGGAGGGCATAGATGTCGTCCGCCAGCATGTCCACGTCCCAGAAGTCAACCTTGAAGGCGTACTTCAGGACTTCAGCCGCGCCGGACTGCTTGGAGATGATGGAGGGGACGTTGGTACGCATGGCCTCGAGCGGGGAGATGCCGAAAGGCTCGGACACGGACGGCATGATGTAGACGTCCGAGAGGGCGAACATCTTCTGCACGTCGGCTCCGCGCAGGAATCCGGTGAAATGGAACCTGTCGGAGATGCCGAGACGGGCAACGTGGCGGATGCAGCGGTTCATCATGTCACCGCTGCCGGCCATCACGAAGCGGACGTTCTCGGTACGCTTGAGGACCTTGGCAGCAGCCTCGATGAAATACTCGGGACCTTTCTGGAAAGTGATGCGGCCGAGGAAGGTGACGACCTTGTCCTTGACTCCGCGGTCAACGAAAAGGTTCTCCCTGCCGCTGAAGTCGACCGCGTTGTGCACGGTGACGACCTTGGCGGGATCGATATGGTACTTGTTCACCACGATGTTGCGGGTGAGGTCGCTGACGGTGACGACGCGGTCGGCGGCCAGCATGCCGCGGGTCTCTATGTCGAGCACGCGGGTGTCTATGTGCTGCTCGTCGCCGCGGTCGTAGGACGTCGCATGCACGTGCACCACGAGAGGCTTGCCCGTGAGCTCCTTGGCTGCGATGCCGGCAAGGTAGGTGAGCCAGTCATGGGCATGGATGACATCGAACTCGTCCTTGTGCTGCATGGCGATGGTGCCGCCCACCATGGCGTAGCGGGCCACCTCCTCCATGAGGTTGGATCCGTACTTGCCCGAGAACTTGAACTTGGTCCCGTGCTGTATGGAGAAATCCTTGACCTGGCGCTTGCGCTCCTCCTCGACGAGGGTTTCGAACTCGTCGGGATTGACATAAGGCACCAGGGAACTGTCGATATGTATGAACTTGACCTTGTCGAGGAACTCGTCCACGGAGGAGCTGACCGTATCGA
>JBGUGW010000044.1:0-3287 GCA_045111695.1 Candidatus Cryptobacteroides sp.
ATGATGGCGAAGTACATGCCGCATATGACGTATGGGACGGCCAGCGTCATGATGCAGTAGATGAACGCCCGGAAAAAAACCTGGTACCATGCCTCGCCGCCGTTGTCGATGATGCCGAGGGAGTTGCCCTTGATGGTGAAGAGGGTATACAGGGTGCAAATGGCGAGGATCTCGACGAGGTTCCAGAGGATGTAGACGATGAACGTGGGGCGCTCCGGACGCTTGCTATATGTGATGAACAGCACGCGTTTGCTGACTATCACGAGGGTGAGGGCCAGGAGGTAGAACAGCACGGTGAAACCGAAGGCTTCGGTGGCGCGGAGCTCGAACCATGCGTTGTGCGAGAAAGGGATGCTGAACATCAGGAAGAACAGCGAGAAGAAGGCGGTGAAAGTCACCGTCGCCACCAGCTGGTACTGTCCGAGGAGATATCCCGGTATCCTTTCCTTCAGCGAGAACATATCTGCAAAGATAAGCAAAAATTGCTATATTTGCAGTTCAAAAAACTCTTGCGCATTTATGGAAAAACGCGTTGTCATAACCGGATTAGGTGTCATATCTCCCGTCGGGAACGACGTCCCGACTTTTTGGAACAACCTCAAGGACGGAGTCTGCGGAATCGAGTCCATCACTGATTTCCCCACGGACGAACTGCCCGTCAAGATAGGCGGTAGGGTCAAAGGCTTCGACCCCGACCTCTACGGCATTGACAAGCCTTTCATGCGCAAGCAGGACTGGTTCACCATTTACGGTGTGGCTGCCGCGAAGCAGGCCATGGACGATGCAGGGCTGCGCTCCGAGGGTGAGGACAGGAACATCGATCCCTTCCGCCTGGGAGTCTATGTCGGTTCGGGCATCGGAGGTTTCAACGTCCAGATCCGCGAGATAGGCAAGTTCCTCGAGGACCCTTCCGGCCAGTGGATTTCCCCTCTCTTCGTCCCCACGATGATCCCCAACATTGCTGCTGGAAATATCGCCATCAGGCACAATGCCACCGGTCCGTGCATCGATGTGTCGACAGCTTGCGCTACATCTACCAATGCTCTCGGCGAGGCTTTCCGTGCCGTCAAGCACGGCTATGCCGATGCCATCATCGCCGGCGGCACCGACCAGTGCACGATTCCCATCGGTCTGGCGGCCTTTGCCAACGCCAAGGCCTTAACTCAGGCGGAGGATCCGAATTATGCCTCCCTGCCGTTCAATGCCAACAGGGCCGGGTTCGTGAGCGCCGACGGCGCGGGCGTGCTCATCCTTGAGGAGTATGAGCACGCGGTGGCGCGCGGCGCCAGGATCTACGCCGAGATGGTCGCTTACGGCAGCACTTGCGACGCATATCACATGACTGCGCCGCGCCCGGACGGCAGCACGCAGGCGGAGAGCATCTCGATTGCGATCCGCGAGTCGGGCTTCGATCCTGACAAAGACACGGTATATATCAACGCCCACGGCACCGGCACCAAACTCAATGACGTGGCCGAGACCAATGCCATCAAGATCGCCTTCGGCGATTTCGCTTACAAGTGCCATATCAGTTCGACCAAGTCGATGCACGGCCATATGTTCGGCGCCACCGGAGCGGTGGAGGCCATTGCCACCGTCCTTGCGCTCAAGGAGAGCATCATCCCTCCGACCATCCATCTCGACTGCCCCGATCCCGAGTGCGACCTCGATTATACGCCCAACAAGGCCGTCAAGGCCGGTCTCACCCTCGGATTCTCCAACTCTTTCGGTTTCGGCGGACATAATGCCTGCATAGGCTTCCGGAAGTTCCAATAAAAACGTATATTTGCGGTGCTAACTGCACCGGACATGAAATACTTTACCAGACTTATCGCAGCCGTGGCATTGCTGGCTGCGTCCGTGGCCGCAATGGCCCGCCCCAACTACCAGAACTTCAAGGTTTCCATCTACACCCGTGCGTACGAGGTACAGAGAATGGCGGACCAGCACTGGCTGGACTCCACCTGGAACGTCATTTCCTCCCAGATGAAGGTGGACAAGATCTATCTCGAGACCCACCGCGACCAGCTCATAGTCGACCGCCCCACCATGGAGAAGGCCATCAAGTTCTTCAAGCAGAAGGGACTTGAGGTCGCCGGCGGCATCACTTATACCATCAGCGAAGCCAACTCTTTCGAGACATACTGCTACAGCGACCCCGTTGAGCGCGCAAAGGCAAAGGAGATCGCCGAGTACACGGCGAGCCTTTTCGACGAGGTCATACTCGACGACTTCTTTTTCCACGACTGCAAGTGCGAATACTGCATCGAGGCCAAGGGGAACAGGAGTTGGACTGAGTACCGCCTGGAACTCATGCAGGATGCGGCGCGGAACGTCGTCCTCGGCCCTGCCCATGCCGTCAACCCAAAGTGCAAGGTGGTTATCAAATATCCCAACTGGTACGACCATTTCCCGGCCCTGGGCTTCGACCTAGACTACGGTCCGAAGCATTTCGACGGTATCTATACGGGTACTGAGACCCGCGATGCGGTCAGCAGCGACCAGCATCTCCAGCCATATCTGGGATACAATATCTGGAGGTATTTCGACAACCTCAATCCCGGTCATAACGGCGGCGGATGGGTCGACACGGGCGGCATGCGCTACATCGACCGATACAGCGAGCAGCTATGGCTCACCCTCTTCGCCAAGGCTCCGGAGATGACGCTTTTCGACTACCGCCAGTGCCTCAATCCCGTCAATGAGCGTTACCGCGCTCCCTGGCAGGACCAGGGCACCAGCTTCAGCTTCGACGACATGGTGAAGTACAATGAGAAGTCTGCCAAGGGCATCCCCATGACCGTCGCCCGTGCCGCCGGATACACCCTCGAGACCGTGGACAAGACCATCGGTTTCCTCGGCAATCCCGTAGGTATCAAGAGCTACAAGCCTTACCAGTCCACAGGCGAGGAGTTCCTCCAGAACTATTTCGGCATGATAGGACTCCCTATAGAAATGGTTCCGTATTTCCCGGAGGAGGATAGTTTCATGATTCTCACCGAGCAGGCTGCTTTCGATCCGGACATCGTCGCGAAGATCGAGAAGCAGCTGCGGGCCGGCAAGGACGTCCTCATAACCTCAGGGCTCCTGAGGGTTCTCCAGGACCGCGGCATCCGCAATATCGTCGATATCGAGTACACCGACCGCAAGGCGCTGGCCACGTCCATCAAGGCGGGCTGGGCCGGAATGACGGAAACCGAAAAGCCCATCCTGATGCAGCAGATAGGCTATAAGACCAACGATTCCTGGGAGATGATTTCGGGGATGGACGGCGGACTCGGATGGCC